>NZ_DAOMPX010000016.1:27253-65488 GCF_035445025.1 Citricoccus sp.
GAGGGAGGCGACCGGCCGCCGTCGTGCCGTCCGGGGCCGTCAGTAGACGAAGATGCGCAGCGCGTCCGGGTTGTGGGCGTGCACGATCGCCAGGAACACGACGACGTCGAAGAGCAGGTGGACCACCACCACGTAGGTCAGGTTGCGGGTGCGGTTGAAGATCCATCCCTGCAGCAGCGCGAACGGGACGGTCAGCAGCGGACCCCACGACCGGTAGCCCAGTTCCCACAGGAACGACACGAAGACCATCGCCTGCAGGACGTTCGCCGTCCACAGCCCGAAGTGCCGGCGGAGCAGGGCGAAGCAGGTGCAGATGAAGAACAGCTCGTCCCACAGGCCGACGAAGTTCACGCCCACGAAGAACCGGGCCAGCTCGGAGGGCTCCTGCACGTGCGGCCAGTTCTGGTAGCTGCCGGAGTGGATGAAGTAGGCCGGCAGGATCGCCCAGCCCAGGACCGGCACCGCGATCACGTAGGACCACTGCACCCTGGTCCACGGGGTGCCGGTGCGCCACGGGAAGACGATCACGCGGCGGCGGAGCCAGAACCGGTCCAGCAGCAGCGGCACGGCCACGGCGGCGGTGAGCACCGCGCCGAGGAGGAAGAACCGGTCCCAGCGCAGGTCGGCCTCCACCGAGGTGGTGCTGACGATGGCGATGCCCGCCCCGATGAGGGTCAGGTCCCGCCCGAGCCCGGCGTCCACCCGCCAGGCGAGCAGGACGCTGAGCACGAGCAGGGCATGGCCCCAACCGGGGAGCAGGAACGCGAAGAGCACCACCGCGGAGGCACAGACACCGGCGGCCGCGGCCAGTCCCCACGGCGAGGCGCGGGTGCGGTCGACGAAGGCGGGCTCTGCGGAGGGCATGCAGCCGAGACTACGGCGTCTGCTGGTCGTCCTCGGTGACGTCGTCGTGGCCGAAGGGGTCGCGGTCGGTGCCCGGCAGCCAGGTGTTCCCGGGGACGGTCCAGCCCTCGCGACGCAGGCTCTTCTTCCACCGGCGGGTCCACTTGCCGTTGAGCCGGTTGATGTAGAGGTACCCGTCGAGGTGGTCGTACTCGTGCTGCATGACGCGGGCGAACCAGCCGGTGGCCTCGAAGTCGATCTCGTGGCCGTCCACGTCCTGGCCGGTGAGGCGGACATGGTCGGACCGCTTGAGCGGGAAGCTGTAGCCGGGGACGGACAGGCAGCCCTCGGACTCCTCGTCCGGGTCCGGGTCCTCCTGGGAGGTCCTCCCGATGCGCGTCAGGACCGGGTTGATCACGTGACCGCGCGGTGGCGCCTCACCGGAGTCCTCGAAGGTCCAGGTGAAGATGCGCAGTCCGACGCCGACCTGGGGAGCGGCGAGCCCCACGCCGCGTGCGGCGTCCTGGGTCTCGAACATGTCCTCGACGAGGGTCCTGATCTCCGCGTCGACCGCCGTGACCTCCGATGCCCGGCGGTGCAGGATCGGCTCGCCGTGGATGGTGATCGGACGGATGGTCATGGTGGCGGGGCTCCTTCTGGGACGAGAACGCAGTCCAGTCTATCCGCGTCCGGGGCCCCTCCGGTCCGTGTCCGGGCCGGGTCCGGCACCCGCCGGGACCGGCACCCGGTGTCAGTTGCCGATCGGCGGCGGGGCCACGTCCTGGCGCGGGGCCCGGGCCGACTCCTGCACGTGGCTCACCTCGACCTGTTCCTTCGGGATGGTGAGGATGATGGACACGAGCGCGACGCTGACCATGAAGACGTTGAACAGCAGGCCGATCGCCCCGCCGAACCGCAGGGCGACGTTGTCCTGGTTGCCGATGAACAGGCCCCAGGACTGGATGATGGCCGGATCCACCCCGCGCCCCGCCGCGTACAGCGTGGCGGAGATGGCCACTCCCATGGCGTTGCCCAGCGAGGAGGCCATCTTGTAGATGCCGCCGGCCGCGCCGCCCTCGCTGAGCGGCACGGACGCCATGGCGGTGTCCAGGGACGGGGTCGCGTAGAAGCCCAGGCCGATGCCGAACAGGGTGAACCCGATGACGGTCAGCACCACGTACTGCTCCAGCAGCAGGAAGGTCATGGAGCACATCAGGATGCCGGCCCCCGTGATGACGGCACCCCAGATCATCGGCTTGCGCGGGCCGAAGCGCTGCAGCAGCTTCTCACCCACGCGGATGGTCGCCAGGATGGCCGCCAGGTAGCCGATGGTCAGGGTCCCGGCCTGGAGCGCGGTCCAGCCGGAGGCCATCTGCACCAGTCCCAGCACCACGATCAGCGTGCCGGCCGCACTGTTGAGCAGGAAGTTGGACAGGACCGCCCCGGAGAAGGCCCGGTCCCGGAACAGCTGCAGGTTGATGAACGTCTGCTTCTGGCGCGTCTCGATCCGGAGGAAGGTGATGGCGGCGATCACCGTCAGCGCCACCAGGCCCAGTCCCACCGGGCTCGTCCAGCCGATGGTGGGGCCCTGGGAGATGTAGACGTTGATGGCCAGCAGGGCCACGATGAAGGTGATCATCCCGGACCAGTCGAAGCCCGCGTGCGTCCCGGGCTCGGCCCGGGACTCCGGCGTGCCGCGCACCAGCAGCAGGGCGGTGACGGCCACGATGATGGACAACCAGAAGATCGAGCGCCAGCCGAGGGCGGTGAACGCCATGAACCCCCCGAACAGCGAGCACAGCCCGGACCCGCCCCAGGTGCCGATCGAGAAGAAGGACATGGCCCGCTGCCGGTCCCTGCCGTCGTAATAGGTCTTCAGCAGCGCCAGGGCCGCCGGCATGATGCAGGCGGTGGACAGTCCCTGCAGGATCCGCCCGCCCAGGAGCAGGGACGCGGTGAGCGCGCCCAGGTCCACCGGCGTCAGGGCGATGGCCAGCGATCCCAGGATGCTCAGGTAGATGCCGGTGCGCAGCAGCCTCATCCGGCCGAGCCGGTCCGCCAGTTTCCCGGCGACCACGATGAAGATCCCGGAGAACAGGGAGGTGATGGACACCGCCAGGTTGGCCAGGGTGGGCGGGACCCCCAGCTCGTCCTGGATGCCCGGGATGACGTTGAGCAGCGTCTGCGCGAACAACCAGAAGGTGATGACCGACAGCACGATCCCCAGCAGGAAGCGGTCCGTGGGTTTCCAGACCGCCGCCGTCGATGCCGTTGTGGTGGACACGAGGACCTCCGTCGTCTCAGCGGACCCAGGACATCCCCGGTGTCCTCGCCCCGTGCGCCCCGTGCGCCGGGAGCCTCAGTTGCCGATCGGCGCCGGGGGCACGTCCTTGCGCTCCGCGCGCTCGGCGGCCCGCGCCTCGGCCTCCCGTTGTGCCTCGGTCGGCACGGTCAGGATGATCGAGGCGATGGCCACCACGACCATGAACACATTGAACAGCAGGCCGATCGCACCGCCGAAGCGCAACGCCACGTTGTCCTGGTTGCCGATGAAGAGGCCCCAGGACTGGATCATGGCCGGGTCCACGGCCTGGCCGGCGACGTAGAGCGCCGCGGAGATGGCCACGCCGATCGCGTTGCCCAGTGAGGACGCCATCTTGTAGATGCCCGAGGCCGCCCCGACCTGGTTGTCCGGCACGTTGGACAGGGCCGCGTCCGTGGAGGGGGTGGCGTAGAAGCCCAGGCCGATGCCGAACAGGGTGAACCCGATGACCGTCAGGACGATGTACTGCTCGATGAGCAGGAAGGTCATGGAGCACATCAGGATGCCGACGCCGGTGATCATGCTGCCCCAGAGCATCGGCTTGCGGGGGCCGAAGCGCTGCAGCAGTTTCTCGCCCACGCGGATGGTCGCCAGGATGGCCACCAGGTAGCCGATGGTCAGCAGGCCGGACTCCAGGGCGCTCATGCCGGCGGCGACCTGCACCAGGCCCAGGGCCACGATCAGCGTGCCGGCGGCGCCGTTGAGCAGGAAGTTCGAGAGCGTGGCGCCGGTGAAGGTGCCGTTCCTGAACAGGTTCAGGTCGATGAACGGGGCGCCCTGGTGCACCTCGATCTGCAGGAACACCAGTCCGGAGACGACGGCCGCCACGACCAGCGCGACGCCGGTGAGGCTCAGCCAGCCGATGTTCGGTCCCTGGGAGATGTAGACGTTGATGGCCACGAGCATGATGATGAACGCGATCAGCCCGCCCCAGTCGAAGCGCCGGTAACCGCCCTCGGGGGCCTGGGCCTTGGACTCCGGTGTGCCCCGCAGCAGCAGCAGTGAGGCGAAGGAGACGATGATCGACAGCACGAAGATCGAACGCCAGCCCAGCGCGGTGGTGGCCATGAAGCCGCCGAACAGGGAGCACAGCCCGGAGCCGCCCCAGGAGCCGATCGACCAGAACGACAGCGCTCGCTGGCGGTCCTTGCCCTCGTAGAACTGCTTGATCAGGGCCATCGAGGAGGGCATGATGCACGCCGCGGACAGTCCCTGGACCACGCGCCCGCCCAGCAGCAGGGCGGAGGTCAGGCCGCCGGCGTCCTCGGGGGTGAGCACGATCAGCAGGGAGCCGAGGATGCCCAGCCAGATGCCGACGAGCAGGATCCTGGTCCGGCCGATCCGGTCTGCCAGGCTGCCGGCCACGACGATGAAGATCCCGGAGAACAGGGAGGTGATGGACACCGCCAGGTTGGCGATGGTGGCCTCGATGCCCAGTGCGTCCCGGATGCCGGGGATGACGTTGAGCAGGGTCTGGGCGAACAGCCAGAACGTGACGACGGCCAGGACGATGCCCGTCAGCCAGCGGTCGTTCGGTGTCCAGGCCGTGGTGGCGGGTGTGGTGGACGTGACGGACATGCGAGATCTCCCTCGTCTGGAATGTCTCTGTGGTGTGAGGGCGCCGTTAGGCGGACCGGTCCTGTGGGGCCAGGTAGGCCAGGGCCGCGGCCGCCTGGGCGCGGGTGCCGATCGCCAGGGTCGGGTCGATGGCCGGGGCGAAGAAGGGTGAGTGGTTGGCGGGGATGTCCGAGGAGACGGTGCCGGCGTCCACGGCGGCACGGTACCTCTCGGGCGGCACGGAGCCCACGAACCAGTAGGCGTAGGGAATGCCGAAGGCGTCCGGGATGCGGCTGAAGTCCTCGGACGCGGTGTAGGGCTGGGTGTCGAACACGACGTCCGCCCCGAAGTGCCCGGTCAGTGCGGCGGTCACCGTGGCGTGGGTGCCGGCGTCGTTGGAGGTCAGCGGGAACTGGTCGTAGTACTCGAACTCGGGGTCCCGGGGTGAGCCGGCCGCGGCGCACTCACCGCGCACGATCCGTTCGATCGCGGCCATGATCTTCTCGCGCAGCGCGGTGTCGTAGGTGCGAAGGTTCAGCAGCAGCTCGCCGCGGTCCGGGATGATGTTGGACTTCGATCCCGCGTTGGAGGCACCCACGGTCACCACGGCGAACTGCCCGGGCTGGGTCTCGCGGGAGACGATGGTCTGCAGGCGCAGCACGATCGCGGCGCACAGGACCACCGGGTCCACGGCGTTGTGCGGCATGGATCCGTGGGCCCCGCGGCCGAACACGGTGATCCTGAGGGAGTCCCCGGCCGAGAGCACCGGCCCCGGGGCGGTGCCGATCGTCCCCGCCGCGAAGGGCATGACGTGCTGGGACAGCGCCACGTCCGGCCGGGGCAGCTTCTCCACCAGTCCGTCGTCCAGCATGGCCTGCGCACCGGCGGCGTTCTCCTCGGCCGGCTGGAACAGGGCGATGTAGGTGCCGGACCAGGCCTCGCGGTTCTCGCTGAGCAGGCGGAGCGCGCCGAGCAGGGCGACGATGTGCATGTCGTGTCCGCAGGCGTGCATGACCCCGTCCACCGTGGAGGCGTAGTCGAGTCCGGTGTCCTCGGTGACCGGCAGGGCGTCGATGTCGGCGCGGGACAGGACGGTGGGCCCGGTCCCGTTCTCCAGCACGCCCACGACGCCGGTCCCGCCGATCCGCTGTGCGGCCACTCCCAGCCCGGCCAGCTCGGACTCGATCCGCTCTGCGGTCCGGTGCTCCTGCAGGCTCAGCTCGGGGTGGCGGTGCAGGTCCCGGTACAGCTGCCGCTGCCACTCGAGTTGGCTCTCGAGGTCGTCCAGGAAGGAAAAGGCGGGCATCGTTGCTCCTCGGTCATCGCGGTCTGACTGCGCGGTGAGGAGGGTGAACCGACCCCTGACACCGGGAAGTCCGCTACGGGACCAACATAGGACTCCCCGCGAGTGTCCGTCCATGACGTGCGTCTCCGGTGGATGTCTCTTTCGTCTCACGAGGCTCTGCCCGCACCGGAGGGGGCCTGTGGCCGTGGATCGGCGGCGAGCGGCGCCGGGCGATGCCCGGGGGAGGGACAGAAGGCCCGGTGTGGAGGAATCCTCCGCACCGGGCCTTCACTGGGGTGAGTAACGGGGCTTGAACCCGCGACCTTCTGGACCACAACCAGACGCTCTACCAGCTGAGCTATACCCACCATGCCTGGCCGGTGGAACCGACCGGGACAGCGCGTTCCATAATACACGCTTTCCGGGGTGCTGTGCGCACCGGTGGATCAGGACTGGACCGTGTCCAGTCCGGCGGCGATCTTCTGGGCCGTCCTGGAGTCCGGACCCGGGGCCGGGACCATGATGGCGGACCGGTAGTAGCGCAGCTCGTTGATGGAGTCCACGATGTCCCCGAGGGCGCGGTGACCGCCGGTCTTGGCCGGTGCCTGGAAGTAGGCCTTGGGGTACCAGCGGCGGGCGAGTTCCTTGATCGTGGACACGTCCACGATCCGGTAGTGCAGGTGGTCCGTGATCGCCGGCAGGTCGCGCGTGAGGAACAGCTTGTCCTGGCCCACCGAGTTCCCGGCCAGCACCGCCTTGCCCGGGTCCGGGCAGTGCTCGGTGATGTACGCCAGGCACGCCTCGGACGCCTCGGCGAGGGAGACGCCGCCGGGAAGCTGCTCGAGCAGTCCGGAGGAGGTGTGCATGTCCCGCACGAACGGGACCATCTGGTCCAGGGCCTCCTGCGGGGGCCGGATGACGATGTCCACGCCCTCGCCGAGCACGTTGAGCTCGGGGTCGGTCACCAGGACGGCGATCTCCACCAGGGCGTCCGCCACCGGGTCCAGTCCGGTCATCTCACAATCGATCCACACGAGGTTCTCTGCTGTCGCTGCCACGCGTCCCACAGTAGCCCCACGGCCGGTGGTAGTTTGTGGAGGGCCCTGCAGACGGCCCGCCCAGCACGGAAGGACGCCGCCCCGATGAGCGTGCCCAGCACCGGGACGCCCCCGGCCCCGGCCCGATGGACCGGCATCGTGTGGATCCCGGTGCTCATCGGCCTCGTCGGCTCGCTGGCCGTCATGGCCGGTTCGCTGTCCGTCGGCTGGCTCGCCTCCGCCTCGCCGGTGAACCGCTGGGGCTGGCTCATCCCGTGGCGGACCACCGAGTCCGGGGTCATCACCGGGACCGTGGTCATGACCTCCGGCTGCTGGCTGATGTTCTGGGGCTGGCTGCGGCTGGGCAAGGTGCTGCGGCCGTTCGGTCCGGGTGCCCTGCGCATCGTCACCCTGTCCACGGCGCTCTGGACCCTGCCGCTGCTGGCCTGCCTGCCGATCTTCTCCCGGGACATCTTCGCCTACATCGGCCAGGGCCGGCTCATGCTGGCCGGCCGGGACCCCTACGAGGACGGCATCTCCACCCTGTCGAACTGGTTCCAGCTCGGCGCGGACACCACCTGGGCGGAGACGGACACCCCCTACGGGCCGGTGTTCCTGTGGATCGAGCAGTTCGTCATGGCGGTGACCGGCCCCGACGACCCGGACGCCGCGATCTTCCTGTTCCGCCTGGCCGCCGTGGCCGGCGTCGCGCTCATCATGGTCTACGTGCCCCGGCTCGCCCGGCTGCTGGGCACCAACGCCGCCCGGGCGCAGTGGATCACGGTGGCCAACCCGCTGTTCCTGATCAGCTTCGTGGCCTCCGGCCACAACGATGCCCTGATGGTGGGCCTGGCCCTGGCTGGTGTCTGGTACGCGGCCACGGGCCGGGGACTGCTCGGCGTGCTGTTCGTGACCGCTTCCCTCGGCATCAAGCCGATCACCATGGTGCTGCTGCCGTTCATCGGCCTGCTGTGGGCCGGCCGCGGCGCCAGCTGGGCCCGGCGGTTCGGCTACTGGTTCCTGACGGCCGGGATCGCCGGGGCCCTGATGGTGGTGGTCGGCTGGTTCAGCGGCTTCGGCTTCGGCTGGCTGGGCGTGATGCTGGAGACCGGCACCGGTTCCGTGCCGTGGTCGCCCATCGGCATCATGGCCGAGGCCACCCGGGTGGTCCTGGGTTCGCTGGGCATCCCCGACCAGTGGGTCCTGGACGCGTTCAAGACCGGTGGCAGGCTGCTGTCCATCCTGATCGTCGTCTGGCTGATGTTCCGCGGCCGCCACGAGCACCTGATGCAGCGCATGACCTGGGCCTTCACCGCCCTGGTGGTGCTGTCCCCGATCATCCAGCCCTGGTACCTGCTCTGGCTGCTGCCGTTCTTCGCGGTGATCGGCATCCGCAGCGACTGGCAACTGAAGTGGGTCATCTTCACGGTCGCCTTCTTCGTGGCGTTCGGGGCCGCCGACCAGCTCTTCGTCTGGCAGTTCCTGGGGATCGAGGACCAGCTCAAGCACCTGGCCACCCTGCTCTCCTGGGCCTGCATGGTGTGGGTCCTGTTGCTCGACCCGTGGACGAGCTCGGTGATGAAGGAAGAGTGGCACCTGCGCCCGGCCGCGCGCGCCTTCCTGGCCCGGTTGCGGGGCCGCCGGCCGGCCGCGCCGTCACCGCGGGAGACCCGGCGGACGGGATCGACCGCTTCGTGAACGCCGCCGACCACCCCCCGGGCCTCCCCGCGCGCCCGGCGTCGCTGGACCGACTGCGGGGACGGCTCGGGACGCTCCGGGCCACGCGCTGGCTGATCGGCGGGGCCGATGAGGACACCACCCTCTCGCTGCGGCAGGGCCTGATCGGGTCGGTCATGATCATGGTCGGCTCGTGGGGCGTGGGCTGGCTGGCCAGCACGCCCACCTCCCTGTTCGCCCGGACCACGATCCTCAACCCCCTGCGGGTCGAACCGGCCGGGGTGATCGCCTGCGCCGTGCTGCTGGTGCTGGGCTCCCTGCTGCTGGTGCGGGCCTGGCTGCGGCTGGGCCAGCGGCTCGAGGGACGGTGGAACGGGTCCCGGGACGTGGTGGTGCGCGCGACCTGGCTGTGGGCCGCGCCCCTGATGCTGGCCTTCCCGGTGTTCTCGCGCGACGTCTACTCCTACCTCGGCCAGGGCCGGCTGCTGCACGCAGGGCTGAACCCGTACGAGGACTGGATCTCGGAACTGCCCGGCTGGTTCATGCAGGGGGCGGACTCCATCTGGGCGGAGTCGCCCTCGCCCTACGGCCCGCTCTTCCTGCTCGTCGCCCGCGCGGTCTGGTTCCTCACGGGGGGCAGCCCTGAGCCCGCCTTCCTGCTGTTCCGCGGGGTCTCCGTGCTCGGCCTGGGCCTGTGCCTGTGGGCCGTGCCCCGGCTGGCCCGCCGCTTCGGCACCCCGCCCGGCTGGGCCACGTGGGTCTCGATCGCCAATCCGCTGTTCGCGCTCTACATGATCGCCGGCATCCACAACGACGCCCTGATGGTCGGGCTGCTGCTGTGCGGCTTCGTCCTGCTCGGCCCGGACTCCTCACGGGCCCGCACGCTCGGCGGACTGGTCCTGGTCTCGCTGTCCATCGCGATCAAACCGCTCACGCTGATCGCACTGCCCTTCGCCGGACTGCTCCTGCTGCGCGGCACCCACCAGTCGGGGGTGCACCGGACCACGTCGACCGGTGGCGCCGCCGGGCCGGCCGGTTCCTCCGGGACCGGTGGCCCGGAACCCGACGGCGGCCGGGCCGGGACGCCCGGCTGGGGGGAGCGGGCCCGGGCCTGGGCCGGATGCCTGGCCGTGACCGCGGTGGTGCTGGCCGCCGTCGGGGGCCTGACCGGGCTGTGGTTCGGCTGGGTGCCGGCCATGCTCACCTCCGGGGGCGCGGCGTTCCCCTACGCCCCGTTCGGCCTGCTGGGACTCGGGATCGGCTGGGTGACGGAGTCGGTGACGGGCGTCGACGCGCGGGCCGCGGCCGACGTCGTCTATGCCGCGGGCAAGGTGCTGGCGATGGGGCTGACCGCCTGGCTGGCCCTGACCCGGCGCCCCGTCAACCCCGTGCTGTCCACCGGCCTGGCGCTGTCGGCGGCCGTGCTCCTGGCCCCGATCATCCAGCCCTGGTACCTGCTGTGGGTGCTGCCGATGTTCGCGGTGGTCCACCGCTGGCGGGGCTGGCCGCTCTGGACGCTGTACCTGGTTGTCATGGTGCTGGTGGCGATCGGGGTGGTGGACCAGTTGTCCGTGGCCCAGTGGATCTCCCTGCTCTGGGTGCGGATCATCACCGGGGCCGTGGGCGCGGCCTATATGGTGTTCATCGTCTTCCTGGACCCGAAGACCTCGACCCTGTTCCCGTTCACCGGCCGCCGGCGCATCCGCACGTCGGATCCCGGTCGGCGCGGTGCGATCAGTGCGCCGGTCCACGCCCGGGGCAGGGCCCCGCACAGCGCCCCGAAACCATCCGCCGGGACCCGCCCCACCGGTGCGGCCCCCGAGAATTCCCAGGAGACCTGAGTGAGCCAGACCCGACCCGTGCAGCCCGACCGTGGTGGGGGCCGGACACCGTCCCGCGCCCCCGCGTTCCCGGGCAATCCTGCCGCCCGCGCCGACGGCCCGGACCGGCGCGTGCTGGTGGTGCTGGTCCTCGCCACGCTGCTGGCCGGCGTGGTGGCCCTGCTGTCCAAGCAGTGGTGCCGGATCAACGGGTGGGAGGCCCCCGGGGTGCACATCCACATGTGCTACTCGGACTTCGGGCAGCTGTTCCCGACCCGCGGGCTGGCAGAGGGATACTTCCCGTTCTACACCCCGCTGCCGGAGGAGCAGTGGATGGAGTACCCCGCGCTGCTGGCCGTGGTGGCCGGGGTGACGTCGTGGTTCGTGCCGGCCCAGGGGACCATGCTGGAACGGACCGTCACCTACTTCGACGTCAACGCCGTGGGCGCCCTGCTGTGCTGGCTCGTGGTGGTCATCGCGACGGCCCACACCGCGCGCGGCCGGTCCAAGGACGCCCTGATGGTGGCCGTGGCACCCGGGATCATCCTCACCTCGTTCCTGAACTGGGACCTGTGGGCCGTCATGCTCGCAGCCCTCGGACTGTGGCTGTGGTCCCGGAACCATCCCGTACTGGCGGGCCTGGTGCTCGGGCTGGGAGCGGCGATGAAGCTGTACCCGCTGTTCTTCTTCGGCGCCATCCTGGTCCTGTGCTGGCGGACCGGACGGCTCCGGGTGTTCTTCGCATCGCTCGCGGCCGGCGTGGCGGCCTGGCTGGCGGTCAACGTCCCGTTCATGCTCACCGCCTTCGACCAGTGGAGCCGGTTCTACACCTTCTCCGGGGACCGTGAGGTGTCCTTCTCCTCGCTGTGGCTGGCCTTCACCTGGACCGGCTGGTCGGGGGAGACCTTCTCGCTGATCTCGAACGGGTTGTTCGCGCTGTGCTGCCTGGGCGTCGCCTGGCTCGGGCTGTCGGCACGGACCCGGCCCCGGATGGCCCAGTTGTGCCTGCTGATCGTGGCCGCGTTCCTGCTGCTGGGCAAGGTGTACTCCCCGCAGTTCGTGATGTGGCTGATCCCGCTGGTGGTCCTGGCCCGCCCGGACTGGAAGCAGTTCTGGATCTGGCAGGCGGCGGAGGCCTACCACTGGGGCGGGGTCTGGATGGAGTCTGCCCGGATCACCTCCGACGGCGCGTTCGGCGGCGGGGCCCTGTGGATCCCGCTCTGGTACGGCTCCGGGATCGTGCTGCACATGGCCGCCGTGATCTGGATCAGCGTCTCGGTGATCCGGGACATCCGCCATCCCGGGCGAGACCTGGTCCGGCGGTCCGCACCGGAGGGGTTGCCGCCCGAGCAGGCCCGGGCCTATGACCCCTCCGCGGGGGTGCTGGCCAGGGAACCGGACCGGTTCCTGCTGCCACCCGCGGGCCGCGGACCGGTCCGGGTCACCTGATCCCGTGCGGCTGCGTGCCCACGCATCCCGGGGCGTCGCCGGCGCGGCCGCGACTGCTTGACGGCCCCCCGGGCGGCCACGACAATTCGGGGTGTGGTGGCGCGATCGGATGACCGGTCGCTCCACAGGGGCCCTCGTCGGCCGGCCGGACCGCGGTGAACGGGAGGAACACCGTGTGCGCCTCCCGCGCCGGCATCGCCCCGCTCGTCGACGCCATCCCTTCCCCTGCCCTCTTCCCGCCGTCTCTTCGAGTCCGTGGATGTCGTCCCGTCGACCGAAGGATCCCGGCGCCGGGAGGCGCTCGGGGATCCCGGCCTCTGCATAGACCACTCCGGCGCTCCCCGCGGAGCCGACGCCCCGGATGTCAGGGGGCGGTTCATTCCGGCTCTGCCGGCCCGAAAGGAAGATCCCATGTCCACGACCCCCGACGCGCCCGTTCACGGCAGCGAGAGCGAGAACCCGGTCATCGACGCACCCACCCCCGTGCGGCACCGTCCGCGGACCATCCAGGACTGGTGGCCCGACCACCTGGACCTGGGCGTGCTGCGCAAGCACTCGAGGACGACCGACCCGCTGGGCGGTGACTTCGACTACGCACGCGAGTTCGCGGGCCTCGACGTCGAGGAGCTCAGACGCGACCTGACCGAGCTCATGACCAGCTCCCAGGACTGGTGGCCCGCTGACTTCGGCCACTACGGCGGACTGTTCATCCGGATGAGCTGGCACTCCGCGGGCACCTACCGGATCGCCGACGGCCGCGGCGGCGCCGGCGACGGGGCCCAGCGGTTCGAGCCCCTGAACAGCTGGCCGGACAACGCCAACCTGGACAAGGCGCGGCGCCTGCTCTGGCCCATCAAGCAGAAGTACGGCCGGAAGGTCTCCTGGGCCGACCTGCTGGTCCTGGCCGGGAACGTGGCACTGGAGTCCATGGGCTTCAAGACCTTCGGCTTCGCCTTCGGGCGTCAGGACGTGTGGGAGCCCGAGGAGATGTTCTGGGGGCCGGAGGACACCTGGCTGGGGGACGAGCGGTACGCCGGTGACCGCGAGCTCTCCGGCCCGCTGGCCGCGGTGCAGATGGGACTCATCTACGTCAACCCCGAGGGGCCCAACGGCAACCCGGACCCGGTGGCCGCGGCCCGCGACATCCGCGAGACCTTCGGCCGCATGGCCATGAACGACGAGGAGACCGTCGCGCTGATCGCCGGCGGGCACACCTTCGGCAAGACCCACGGCGCCGGACCGGCCGACCAGGTGGGCCCCGAGCCGGCGGCCTGCCCGGTGTCCGCGCAGGGTCTGGGGTGGATGAGCTCCTATGGCTCGGGCAAGGGCGCCGACGCGATCACCAGCGGTCTGGAGGTCACCTGGACCAGCACACCCACGCAGTGGGGTAACGGCTTCTTCGGCAACCTCTTCGGCCATGAGTGGGAACTGACCACGAGCCCGGCCGGGGCCCACCAGTGGGTGGCCAAGGACGCGCCGGAGACCGTCCCGGACGCCCACGACCCGGACAGGAAGCACCGGCCCACCATGCTGACGACCGACCTCGCACTGCGCAGCGACCCGGTGTACGAGAAGATCTCCCGTCGCTACCACGAGAACCCGGAGGAGTTCGCCGAGGCGTTCGCCAAAGCCTGGTACAAGCTGCTGCACCGGGACATGGGTCCCGTCTCCCGGTACCTGGGTCCCTGGGTCCCCGAGCCGCAGTTGTGGCAGGACCCGGTGCCGGAGGTGGACCACGAACTGATCGGCCACGAGGACGTGGCCCGTCTGAAGGCGGCCGTCCTGGAGTCCGGGCTGACGGTGCCGCAACTGGTCTCCACGGCGTGGGCCTCCGCCGCCAGCTTCCGGAGTACCGACAACCGGGGCGGGGCCAACGGCGCCCGCCTCCGCCTGGAGCCGCAGCGCAACTGGACGGTCAACGAACCGGACCGGCTGACCGAGGTGCTGCGCGTCCTCGAGGGGATCCAGCAGGAGTTCAACGCGTCCCGTTCCGACGGGACGAGGGTCTCGCTGGCCGACCTGATCGTCCTCGGCGGCTGCGCGGCCGTCGAACAGGCGGCCCGCGGTGCCGGTCACGAGGTCCGGGTCCCGTTCCACCCGGGGCGTACCGACGCCACCCAGGAGCAGACCGACGTCGCCTCCTTCGCCGTGCTGGAACCGGAGGCCGACGGCTTCCGCAACTTCCGCACACCCGGGACGGAACTGTCACCCGAGACCCTGCTCGTCGACCGTGCCTACATGCTGAACCTGTCGGCGCCGGAGATGACGGTGCTGGTGGGGGGACTGCGGGTCCTGGGCGCCAACCACGGCCAGTCGCCCCACGGCGTCCTCACCGACCGCCCCGGGACCCTGAGCAACGACTTCTTCGTCAACCTGCTCCGGGCCGGCATGGAGTGGAGGGCGTCGGAGACTGACGAGGAGGTCTTCGAGATCCGGGACCTCGGCGAGGACGAGGTCAGGTGGACCGCCACCGCCGCGGACCTGGTCTTCGGTTCCCACTCCCAGTTGCGCGCCATCTCCGAGGTCTACGCCGCCGACGATGCCCCGGAGAAGTTCGTGCGCGACTTCGCGGAGGCCTGGTCCAAGGTCATGGAGCTCGACCGGTTCGACCTCCGCCGATGACCGGGCGGCCTCCCGGTCCCGGGCCGGTGGTGTAAAGGATCCATCAAGACCCGGGTCCGGGTCCGGTGGCCGGGAGTACTGTCGGCTTCGTCCCAGCGTCCCAGCTGGCACGGAAGGGCGATGTGATGACGACGCTGAGCCGGCCCCCGGAGGAGTTCCGCGGTCCCCGTCCCTCGCCGCACGCGAGGCTGCGGTACTGGCTGCTGCACGACCTGCCGGAGGTACGCGGCGCCCACACCGGGCCCTACGGCAAGGTCAGGGAGAACGAACGACGGCATCCGTGGTGGCAGGTGATGTGCCTGACCGGGGTCGACTACTTCTCCACCCTGGGGTACCAGCCGGCCATCGCCGCCCTGGCGGTCGGCGCCCTGTCTCCGCTGGCCACCCTGGTGCTGGTGCTGGTGACCCTGTTCGGGGCGCTGCCGGTCTACCGCCGGGTGGCCGCCGAGAGTCCGCACGGCTCGGGATCGATCGCGATGCTCGAGGGCCTGTTGCCGCGGTGGCGGGGCAAGCTGTTCGTGCTGGCCCTGCTGGGGTTCGCGGCCACCAGCTTCATCATCACCATGACCCTCTCGGCGGCCGACGCCACGGCACACCTGGTGGAGAACCCCCTGGCCCCGGGGTGGCTCGAGGGTCATGAGGTGGCCATCACCCTGGTGCTGCTCGGCGGGCTCGGAGCGGTGTTCCTGCGAGGCTTCCACGAGGTCATCGGGGTGGCGGTGCTGGTGGTGGCCGTCTACCTGGTCCTGAACGCGGTGCTGATCGTCACCTGCCTGGTGCTGGCGTTCACCCATCCGGTGGTGGTGGGGGACTGGTGGGGTGCCCTGGTGGGTTCGCAGGGCAATCCGGCGCTGGCGGTGGCGGCGGCGGTGCTCGTGTTCCCGAAACTGGCCCTGGGACTGTCCGGGTTCGAGACCGGGGTGGCGGTGATGCCGCAGGTCCGCGGCTCCGCCTCGGACACCGAGGCGCACCCGGTGGGCCGGGTCGCGGGGACGCAGAGGCTGCTGACCACCGCGGCGCTGATCATGAGCGGTTTCCTGCTGACGTCCAGCTTCGCCACCGTGGTGCTCATTCCCGCCGGGGAGTTCGCTCCCGGCGGCGAGGCGAACGGGCGGGCACTGGCCTACCTCGCCCATGAACACCTGGGAGAGGTGTTCGGCACCGTGTACGACCTGAGTACCATAACGATCCTCTGGTTCGCCGGGGCCTCGGCCATGGCCGGGCTGCTGAACCTGGTGCCGCGCTACCTGCCCCGGTACGGAATGGCCCCGCAGTGGGCGCGGGCCTCGAGGCCGCTGGTCCTGGTGCTGACCGCGATCGCGTTCGCCGTCACCGTGGCCTTCGACGCCGACGTCGATGCTCAGGGCGGGGCCTACGCCACGGGGGTGCTGGCGTTGATCACGTCCGCGGCCGTCGCGGTCGCCCTCTCGGCCCGGGCCCGCCGGCAGTGGCGTGCGGCGGCCGGCTTCGGGGTGGTGTCCCTGGTCTTCGTCTACACCATCACGGTCAACATCGTGGAACGCCCCGAGGGCCTGCGCATCGCCACGATCTTCATCCTGGGCATCCTGGTCGTCTCGTTCGCCTCCCGGGCCAGCCGGTCCTTCGAACTGCACGCCCCCCGGGTGCACCTGGACGCCCCTGCGGTCGAGTTCCTGGCCGCCGAGGACGGCGACCAGATCCATCTCATCGCCCACGAGCCGCAGCGGTTGGACGAGGGCGCCTACGCCAATAAACTCACCGCCGCGCGCGCCGTCTACCACCTGGCCCCTGAGCAGAACGTCCTGTTCCTGGAGGTGGTGGTGGAGGACTCCTCCGAGTTCGAGACCGAACTGACCGTCCACGGGATCACCCGGCACGGCTACCAGGTCCTGGAGGTCCACGGGCCGGCCGTGCCCAACGCGATCGCCGCGGTGCTGCTGCACATCCGGGACGTGACGGGGCTGATGCCCCACGTCTACTTCCGCTGGACCCAGGGCGACCCGCTCGTGAACCTGCTGCGTTTCCTGGTCTTCGGGGCCGGGGAGATCGCCCCGGTGACCCGCGAGGTGCTGCGCCGGGCCGAACCGGACCTCACCCGCCGTCCCTGGGTGCACGTCGGATAGCCGACGCCGTCCCGGTGGCGATCACGGGTCGAACCGGTAGCCGAGGCCTGCCTCGGTGATCAGGTGCCGAGGTGCCGCCGGGTCGGCCTCGAGCTTGCGGCGCAGCTGGCCCAGGTAGACCCGCAGGTACTGGGTCTCCTTGACGTAGGCCGGCCCCCAGACCCGCTCGAGCAGGTCGCGGTGGGACACCAACCGGCCCGGGCTGGCCGTGAGCACCTCCAGGATCCTCCACTCGGTCGGCGTCAGGCGCACCTCGGCCCCGTCCCGCACCGCGCGGCGGGCCGAGAAGTCAACGGTGAAATCCGCCGTGTCCACGCGTGGGGTCCCGTCCTCGGCACCGCGGCGGCGCAGGACCGCCCGGAGCCGTGCGAGCAGTTCCTCCAGACCGAAGGGCTTGGTGACGTAGTCATCGGCCCCGGCGTCGAGGGCCGCGACCTTCTGGGCGGAGGCGTGCCGGGCCGAGAGCACCAGGAGGGGGACGGTCGTCATGGTGCGCACCCGGGGGATCAGGTCCTGGCCGTCCAGGTCCGGCAACCCCAGGTCCAGCACGATCACGTCCACCGCTTCCTGGGACAGTGAGGCCAGGGCGCTGCTGGCGGTCGGGGCGGTCACGACGGTGTACCCGTTGGCCTGCAGCGCCAGCTGCAGGGCCCGCAACAGCGGGCGTTCGTCCTCGATGACCAGGACCGTCGTCATCGTCCGGCCTCGTCGTCCCCGCCGTCCGGCCGGTCGAGGTCCGGTGCCCGTTCTGCCTGGGGCAGGCGCAGCACCATCGTCAGCCCGCCTCCGGGGGTCCGCTCGGCGTGCAGGGTCCCGCCCATGGCCTCGGTGAGGCCGCGGGCCACCGCCAGTCCCAGTCCCGTGCCAGCGCCGCCGGCGTCACCGAAGCGCTGGAACGGGATGAACAATTCCTCGAGGTCGCCCGGCAGCGCCACCGAGGGGACAGCTCCGGAGTCGACGACCCGTAGTTCCCCGCACCTCGACCCGTCGTCCTCCGCGGTGTCCCGGGCCGCCACGGTGATCCGGGCACCGGGGGCGTGGCGGACGGCGTTCTCGACCAGGTTCGCGATCACGCGCTCGACCAGGCCCGCATCGGCGACCACCTGCGCCACCGCCTCCATGTCCTGGACCTCGACCGAACCGGTCGGCACCGCCCGCAGGGCCCCTGGCAGCACGTCCCGCCACCGCGCCGGCCCCAGCACCACGGCGACGGCGCCACCGGTGATCCGGGACAGGTCCAGCAGGTTCTCGACCATGCTCGACAGCTGATCGGCGTAGGCCTCGATGGTGTCCAGCAGTTCCCGCTGCTGCCCGGGGCCGAACCGGGCATGTGGCTGGAGCAGGCTGCTCGCCGCCAGCTTGATCCCGGCCAGCGGGGTGCGCAGGTCGTGGCTGACCGCCTGCAGGATCGAGGTGCGCATCCGGTTGTCCTGGGCGAGCGCCCGGTTCTCGTCCAGGCTGACCGCCAGCCGCTGGCGGTCCCGCACCGCGACCAGCTGCGCGGTGAACGCCCGGAGCAGTCCCCGCTGCTCCGAGGACAGCGCCGGGCCCCAAAGGACCAGCACGGTGCCCTCATCCACCGGTTCCACGACTGCCGCCCCCTCCGGTGACTCCGGGGCGTACCCGACTCCCGCGCGTCGTTCCCATGCCCCCTTCACCACCGTGCGGTCCCCACCCGCCGGGCCGTCCCCGGCGGGACGGACGAACAGTGCCACGCCCTCCGCGCCGAGGACCTCCTGGGCCTGGGCCAGCAGACTGGACACCGGGTCCCGGGCGGCCACGACCACCAGAGCCAGCCGGTTGAGCACCGCCGCCTCGGCCCGGGCCCGCCGCGCCTGCGCCAGCCGCCGCTCCGACAGGTGCACCACCGCCGCCACCGCGGCCGAGACCACCACGAAGCACGCCAGGGAGACCACGGTGGTGGCATCGTGGATGAACAGGGACCCCGTGGGCTGGACCATGAAGTAGTTCAGCAGCAAGGTCGCCCACAGCGCCGCCAGCAGCCCCGGGACGATACCCCCGAGCAGGGCCGCCCCTACCGCCCCAGTGAGCTGCAGCAGCGAGGCCGCGGTCAGGTCACTGCCCCACGCCATCACGCACCACTGCACCATCGCCGGGACCAGGACGGCCACCGCGAAACCCGCCACCACCCGGTTGCGGCGGATATCCCTCAGGGCCAGGGCCTGCAGGACAGCACCGTGGCCCGTCTGCGTCGACATGCCCCAGTCATACCATCCCGACCGGCCCCGGCCCCGGCTCCGGCACGAGGCACGGCCGGTGCAGACACGGGGGAGACTGGTGGTCACGACGCCTCCACCCCCCCGTTCCGGCCACTCCGGAGACCTCCGGCCTGGCCGTCGTGGACTCCGCTGCCGCTTCGGTCTCCTGCCCGCAGGGCGGCAGGGGCGCGTGCCGGGTCTAGGGCCCGGGGAGCGGGGGCGTCAGTCGTGAATTGCCGGGCGAAGGGGGCCGTGCGGGGGCGTGGTCGACGTGACCGTCGTCCTGGCGGCCGGCCGGGTCCGTCCCGGAGGGCGGTGGGGTCTCCTGTGTGAGGCCGCCGGACCGTGTGGAGGTGCGGCCACCGGGGTAGGCCCCCGGTGAACCGTCGGTCACCACGGCCCGGGTGCCGATGACGGCGCGGGCGACGACAGCCTCCAGGGGGCCCCGACCGAAGCGGCGGGTCCAGAACCAGGCGACGACGGCAGCGACACCCAGGTGCAGGGCGAACCACAGTTCCGGGTCGTGGTAGTGGACCTCGGGGGCCAGGGCGAGCAGGTGTGCGGTGTACAGGGTCAGGGTCATGGATCCCATGGCCGCCAGCGGGGTCAGCCATCGCCCGGCCCGGGCTCCCAGCAGCAGGCAAAAACCCAGCACCACCATGCCGATCCCCAGGCTGGAGGCGATGGCCAGCGGGGCGTTGCTGTGCCCGGTGACGATGGTCAACCACCACCCGGAGGTGCCCGGCAGTACACCGGTGCTGTAGGCCAGGGCCTCGTCCAGCTCGTCGGGGGACAACCCGTCGCTGTCCAGCAGCGCCTGGTAACCCCCGGCCACGCGCAGCAACAGGGCCGAGAGCAGCTGGGCGCCCAGGGCCACGAGCGCTCCGGTGCCGGCGATGATGGCCTGGGTCCGGGGGCTGCGCAGGTTCAACCGGCCCAGGGCCAGGCCGGTGAGGATGTAGGCCAGGTACGGCACCGCGGGGTACACACCCGTGAGCAGCAGCTCGGAGGCGGTCCCCAGCGGTTCGGTGAACACGGTCACCAGGGTGTGGTTGTAGTCCGAGGACTCCGGCAGCACCGGTTCCAGCTTCTGCATCAGCACGGGGCCGGTGAGGGCGAAGACCGCCGCCGCCCCGAACAGGGTCCGAGCCGAGAGGTGCAGGAAGGGGAGGGCCAGCAGGAAGAACACCGCGTAGTAGACCAGGATCCCGTAGGCCGGCGGGTCCCAGGGCAGGATGGCCGCCACCACCAGGCCGATGAGCCCGACCAGCCCGGCCCGCACCGCCAACCCGGCCCGGTTCGCGTGCATCCGACGGCCCCGGTGCGGGGTGGCCCCGCCGGTGGACAGGGCCAGTCCGACCCCTGCCAGCAGTGCGAACAGCGCGGCCGAGTTGCCGTTGACGAGGGAGAACACCAGGGTCGGCTCGTGGGTGACCTCATCGGTTTCGGGCAGGATGTGGGCGGCCATCAACCCGATCAGCGCCAGACCGCGGGCGGCGTCCACCCCGACCAGCCGTTTCCTGGGCTTGATCTTCGTGGTCGCACGGGGATCCGCGACCACTTCTCGTGAGACGTCGTGTGCACTCATCATGGTTCCTCGTCTTAGCCGGTCGGGGGGGTCTGACATGGCTCGAAGCATTACTGGCCTGGTGTCCAGAACACCCGGCGTGGGTTGTTCTGAGGTGTGCCGCGGCTGTGACCACGCTGTGATCGGTCGCCCCGGTGGTCGTCGGGTGGCTCTCGGTGCCCCTCCTTGTGCTGACCGGGGGACACAGAATCCTGGGACCCTTCCAGCCTTCGATGCGGACATGGCGGGACCTGTGCGGGAACCTCACGTTTTGATGACGGTTCATCGCACCGGGTCCCGCCCCGCACTCGCCTTCGGAACGGTGCGCGCCCGCCCTGAAGGCCCGGCGCTGGGGTCGCCGGGCGCCGGGGCACGCTCACCGGGCCGTGGTGAGCGAACGGGTCCTCGGACGCAGGAGGATCCGCCGGTCAGTCACAATGACTGCAGCAACCCCTGAGGATGAGGCGGTGTCACCGGGGCCGCAGGGGTGCGGGCGTGAAGGAGTGCTGATGTCTGCAAGTCAAACCGGGCGCGTGCTCGTGGTCGACGACGAGCCCACCTTGGTGCGCATGGTCGAGAAGTACCTGCTCACCGCCGGGCTCGAGGTCGCGACGTGCCAGGACGGAGCCGAGGCGGTGCAGGCGGTCCGGGACTTCGACCCGGACGTGCTCGTGCTCGACTTGGGACTGCCCGGGCTGGACGGACTGGAGGTGTGCCGTCAGGTGCGCACCTTCTCCACCTGCCATGTGCTGATGCTCACCGCGCGCGACGATGAGATGGACAAGATCATTGGCCTCTCCATGGGAGCCGACGATTACATGACCAAGCCGTTCAGCGCGCGGGAACTGGTCGCCCGGATCCAGGCCCGGTTGCGGCGGCTCCACCACCTGGACACGGCCCCGGCGCCCCCGCCCGGACCGGAGGCCACCGTGACCCGGGTCGGAGCCTTGGTGGTGGACCGGGCTGGGCGCCGGGTCTGTGTGGACGGCGCGGCGGTCGAGGTGACGCGGATCGAGTTCGACCTACTGCTGGCCCTGGTGGAACGCCCCGGTCAGGTGCTCAGCCGCCGCCAACTGGTGCAGACGATCTGGAATACCGAGTGGATCGGGGAGGAGCACGTGGTGGACGTGCACGTGGCCCGGCTGCGGAAGAAACTGCGGGACCGGGCGGGCGCGCCGCGGTTCATCGAGACGGTCCGTGGGATCGGCTACCGGATGGGAGATGGCCGGTGAGCGCCGCGGTTCCGGCCCCGGGGAGATCTTGGCACCCCTTGACGGTGCGGCTGATCCTGGCCCAGGTTGCGGTGCTGGCGATGGGTCTGGCGTTGGTGCTGTGGGCTGTGGTGGGTCTGGGGCCGTCCATGTTCCATGACGTGCTGGTGGCGAACCATCATGCCCATGAGGCCGAGATGGTCGGCCAGGTCCACATGCAGGAGGCGTTCCGGACGGTCAGTCTCAGCGGACTGCTCATCGGTGGCCTGCCGGCCCTGGGCATCGCGGTGGGGCTCAGCCTCTACCTGTACCGCACGATCGGCCGCTCCCTGACCCGTTTTTCCACCGCGGCCCGTCAGGTGGCCTCGGGTGACTATCGGGTGCAGCTGGGCCCGCCCCGGCTGGGACCCGAGTTCGACGCCCTGGCCTCCTCGTTCAACGACATGGCCGCCCGGCTCGAGGCGGTGGACTCCACGCGGCGCCAGATGCTGGCCGACCTGGCCCACGAGATGCGCACCCCGCTGGCCAGCATCAAGGTCCACGTCGAGGGCGTCGAGGACGGGGTGGTGGATTTCGACCAGGAGACCACCGGAGTCCTGTACTCCCAGATCGGCCGGCTGGAGCGCCTGGCCGGGGACATCCGGCAGCTCACCCGGGCCGAGGAAGGCCTGGTGGACCTGCGTCTCGCCAGACAGCACCCGGCCACGGTGATCGCCGAGGCCCTTGCTGCCGTCCAGCAGCAGGCCGCCGCCCGGGACATCACCCTGGCCACCGAGTCCTCGGGCCCGGTGCCCGAGCCGGTGCCCATGGACCGCGGACGGATCGGCCAGGTGCTGGCCAATCTGCTGGCCAACGCCCTGCGCCACACGCCTGTCGGGGGCACGATCACCGTGCACACCCACGACGCCCCCGAGGCGGTGACCATCGCCGTGACCGACACCGGGGAGGGCATCGCGCCGGAGGATCTCCCGCACGTGTTCAACCGGTTCTACCGGGCCCGCACGGGCCGGGAGGCCGGTCCCGGGTCCGGGCTGGGGCTGGCCATCAGTCGTGCCCTGGTGCAGGCCCACGGCGGCACCCTGCAGGCCCACAGTCCCGGCCCCGGGCAGGGCTCGAGCTTCACCCTGCAGCTACCCCGGACCTGACGGTCCGCTCATCCCCCGACGGTTCGGCCCCGGGAGACCGGCCCAGCGCTCCCACCAGCGGGGCACGTCCGGCCGGGAGGTGCATCCCGGACGGGTGTCCGCATCGCCACGGGGCGTGTAGACGCCACATCCACCCGGGTCCTCTCCTCGGCAACCCCAGGGCACCGTGCTGCTGGGCCAGCCGGGCCAGCCGGGCCGCCCGGGGGGCCGCAGCCATCACACCGTCGGGTGACGCGGCCGGTGGAGGCACAGACGAGGGCCCGGTCGGCCAGGACGGAATGTCATCGAACCGTGAGACCGGCGTAAGCGTGGCTCAACGTCCGCCCCGGAGAGTGGAAGCACACCGCGAGCCCGGACTGTACCGACCCTGGAGAAGAGCCATGACGCCCGCCACCTGTCCGCAGCAAATGGAGACCGCACCGATGGTGGACCAACTCGTGGAGCTGGAAACCATCTGCGACCTGAAGGTCGCGCTCCGACATCTCGATGGTTTCCTCGTGTACCTCCGCGCGGACGTCGACGTCATCGCCGGGGGCGGCAGTCCGCATGACCCTCTCGTGGGTCGACCGGACGTAGGCCTCGCAGGGTCTGGCTCGGGGCGACTGGGGTTCGGCAGGTGGGCCGTAGAGGTGTACCTCACTGCAGGCCGCGAAGGAACCTCGATCACACTGCGCGCCCTCGGTCATGACGCGGCATGCCGCGCCGCCAACGGAAGGCGCTCGACCATCTTCCTGGCCAGAAGCGTCAAGACGATGGACATCCTCGCTCGTTTCCTTCGAGTCATGGATGAGGAGGCTCGGATGCAGCGGTTGGGCCGTCCGTGACAACACCCAGCCCCCCGGAGGGCTGAGTACGGCGACGGCAGGGGCACTGCGCGGGGTCGATCACGTCAACGCGGGTGAGGGCCTGGGCACCGGTGTCCGCCGCGCACCATGTCGTCGGACACTGTCGGGCGCTGTCGGACGCTGTCGGGCGATGGATCGGCGTGCGGTGAGAATCGTCAGGTGCTGCCCGGCTCGTGCGCCCAGCTTCATGGAACCTTCATGGACGAGTCCTTGAGGTGATCGATGCCCGGGACCTACGGTCGGACGTGTGGCGGGCTGGCGTTGACCGGTTCGTCGTTCATGGACATCACGGAAGGAACATGTCATGACCCATCACGTGAGCTCGATGCTTCAGACCTACCCGAAGGACCTGGGCACCATCGACCGGCAGAAGCTGGCCGAGTGCATCGAGGCCTGTTTCGAGTGCGCCCAGACGTGCACGGCGTGTGCCGATGCCTGCCTGGCCGAGGACATGGTCGCGGACCTGAGGCAGTGCATCCGGCTCAACCTGGACTGTGCCGATCTCTGCATCGTCACGGGCCGGGTGCTGTCGCGGCAGACCGGGACCAACGCGGAGACCGTCCGGGCCCTGCTCGAGGCCTGCCGCGCGGCGTGCAAGGGATGCGGGGACGAGTGCGCCTCCCACGGGAGCATGCACGAGCACTGCAGGGTCTGTGCCGAGGCCTGCCGTCGGTGCGAACAGGCCTGCGCGGACCTGCTGGCAACCCTCGGCTGACGGGACCGGGCGCCCGCGCAGGCCGGGCGGCCACCACGACGACGGGACCGGACAAGGCATGCGCGAACCGGCCGTGTCCCGCTGATTGACGGCCGGGCCACACCCCGCCGATCGTTATCACGAGAGGAATTGACCGATGACCTACACCCATGCCATCACCGTCGACCTGTCCTATCAGGACGCCGTCGAGCGCACTCGCGAGGCACTGTCCGAACAGGGCTTCGGCATCCTGACAGAGATCGACGTCCGGGCCACGTTCGAGAAGAAGCTGGGGGCCGAGGCCGCCGAGGCGGTCGGCGACTACGTGATCCTGGGTGCCTGCAACCCCGGTCTGGCCAGCAAGGCACTGGCGGCCGAACCGGAGATGGGTGCGCTCCTGCCGTGCAACGTGGTGGTCCGCCGAGCCGCCGGTGCGAGGGCGACCACGGTGGAGGCCATCGACCCACAGACCATGGTCACCCTGAGCGGGAGCGGTCCCGTCCAGGAGGTGGCCGACGACGCCGGCACCCGGTTGCGGTCGGTGCTGGAGTCCCTGCGCGCCCGCGACGGGGGCCTGCAGGGCACACCCTAGGGAACGGAACCACACGAGCGAGGAGAACGTCATGATGTGGGGCGACGGCATGGGCTGGGCGATGGGCTGGGCCTGGCTGTTCTGGATCCTGCTGATCGTCGGGGTAGTCGTGCTGGTGATCCTCCTCGTCCTGGTGCTGGTCCGCGGGGGCCCGGGCGCGGGCCGCCCGGACGGGCCGCGCACCCCGCCGGCCGGTGCGGCGACGTCCAGGGCCCGGGAGATCCTCGAGGAGCGCTACGCCCGCGGGGAGATCAGTGCCGAGGAGTTCCACGAACGCCGGCGCACCCTGGAGGGAGAGACGCCGTGAGCCAGCCCACCCGGCGGCAGGTGATCGGGTGGGGACTGGCCGGCGCCACGATGACCGCGGTCGGTGCCATCGGGCTGTGGCAGGGGCGCCGTCCCCAGGGCGCGCCTCGTTCTCCGCGGATCCGTCCGACGACGGACGGATCCGCCGCAGGGGACGGGACCGGTCCGGGGGCATGGGCCGAACCACAGGTGGTCGCCAGTGCCGACGGAGTGCTGGAGCTCGGCCTGGAGGCTGCACCGACCACCGTCACGATCGATGGCCGGTCCGCCAGCGTGTGGACCTTCAACGGTTCGCTCCCGGGCCCCACCGTGGAGGTCTCCGCCGGGGACACCCTGCGGATCCGCATGAGCAACCGCCTGGCCGGACCCACCAACCTCCACGTCCACGGCCTGCACGTCTCCCCCCGGGGAGCCGGCGACGACCCCTTCGTGACGATCGCCCCGGGGGAGGCCCACGACTACGAGTTCGTCCTGCCGGACGACCATCCGCCCGGAACCTATTGGTACCACCCGCACCACCACGGCCACGTGGCCGAGCAACTCGCGGCCGGCCTGTACGGGGTGATCATCGTCCGGGACACGCAACCGGTGCCGGTCACGCGCGAACGCGTCCTCGTGGTCTCCGACCCCCTGCTCACGGCCGACGGGGACCTCGCGGAGCCGTCGCCGAGGGAGCGGATGATGGGGCGGGAAGGCCGGCTGGTGCTGGTCAACGGCCAGGTGCGGCCGCGACTCGAGGCCGCACCGGGGGAGCGTGAGCGCTGGCGGATCGTCAATGCCTGCCCCTCCCGTTTCCTGCGCCTCAGGCTGGAGGGCCAGACGATGCTGCTGCTGGCCCGGGACCAGGGCCGGCTGCGCGAACCCGTGGAGACCTCGACGGTCGACCTGGCGCCGGGCAACCGGGCGGAGATTTTGGTCGAGGCCACCGAGGGCACCTCCACGCTCGTGGCCGCCCCCGTGGACCGCGGGGCGATGCCCGGGATGATGGGCGGGAGGCGTCCCGGGGGTGGCGGACCCCTGGAGCTGTTGCGCCTGGAGGTCGGCGGGAAACCGGTCGACCGGCGCGGTGCGGTGGAGGCGGTGCCGGAACCGCGGGACCTGCGGGGGGAAGACGTGGCCCGACGGCGCACCCTCGACTTCGCGATGGGCGGTATGGGAGGGGGGATGATGGGCAACGGTGCCATGATGTCCTTCACCATCAACGGCCAGGAGTTCGACGCCGAGCGCACCGACGTCAGCGTGCGCGCCGGAGATGTCGAGGAATGGACCCTGGTCAACTCCTCGCCCATGGATCACCCGGTCCACCTGCACGTCTGGCCCGTCCAGGTGATCGACGACGGCGACGGCGCGCAGGACGAGCCCCGCTGGGCCGACGTCGTGAACGTCCCGGCCTTCGGGCAGGTGAGGGTCCGCGTGGCCTTCGGGGACTTCACCGGCCGCACCGTGTTCCATTGCCACATCCTCGACCACGAGGACCTCGGCATGATGGGCACGATCGAGGTGGCCTGAACCCGTCGAGCCGCCTCTCCGGGATCCGCGCCCCGCCGCCGTCGGCCGGGGCGCGGACCGGATCAGAGGGAGTCGAGCATCGTGCGCATCTGCGCGATCTCCGCCTGCTGGGCGTCGATGACCTCCTGGGCCAGCGCCTGTGCCTGCGGGTTCTGGCCGGTCTCGACCTGCTCCCGTGCCATCTCCACGGCACCCTCGTGATGGGTGGTCATCTGTTCCAGGTACAGGCGGGCGGCCTCGGTGCCCTGGGCCTGATCCAGCCGGCGCATGTCCTCGTCGCTCATCATGCCGGTCATCCCGGAGCCTGTCCCCGCGCCATGGTCCATGCCCTCCACCTCGGCCTCTGAGGCTGCGCTGGCACCCCAGGTGTCGAGCATGGTGTGCATCCGGTCGATCTCCGGGCCCTGGGCGTCGATGACCTGTTGCGCGAACTCCGTCACCTCGGCCGGGATGTCGGTCTTGCCCAGCAGCATCTCGCTCATCTCCACGGCCTGCTGGTGGTGGGGGATCATCATCTGGGCGAACATGACGTCGGCGTCGTTGTGCTCTGCCGAGACCTCCCCGGTCGAACCCGAGGCGGTGCCGGTGGGGGTCGGTGAGGCCTCCGCCGCCGAGGTGGTCGGTGTCGAGGTGGTGCCCGTACCACCGCTGGTGTCGGTGCCGCCGCAGGCCGTCAGGGCCAGGGCCGCGGTCAGGGCCAGGCCGGTCAGGGTGGTGGTGCGCTTCATGGGAGTGGTTCTCCTTCGTGGTGGGGGGTGGGTCAGTGGGTGGCAGCCCGGACGGCCCGCCGGTCGGCGTGCCGGTCCTGGGCGCCGAGTGGGGCCAGATGGGCGGGGTCGAGGGTGATCCGGCGCAGCAGCTGGGCGTTGAGGGCCACCACGATGGTGGAGGCCGACATCAGGATCGCGCCGACCGCGGGGGAGAGCACGAACCCGAACGGGGCGAGCAGGCCGGCGGCCAGCGGGACGGAGATGACGTTGTAGCCGGCGGCCCAGACGAGGTTCTGGATCATCTTGCGATAGCTGGCGTGGGAGAGCTCGATCATCGACAGCACGGCACGGGGGTCGTTGCCGGCCAGGACGACGCCGGCCGATTCCATGGCCACGTCGGTCCCGGCGCCGATGGCGATGCCGACGTCGGCGCGGGCCAGGGCCGGGGCGTCGTTGACGCCGTCACCGACCATGGCCACGCTCAGTCCGCGGACCTGCAGGTCGGTGACCTTGGTGTCCTTGTCCTGGGGGAGGACCTCGGCGAAGACCTCGTCGATGCCCAGGTCCGCCCCCACGGCCCGGGCGACCTGGGTGGCGTCGCCCGTGATCATGGCCACCGTGACCCCCCGGTCCTGCAGCGCCTTCACGGCGGCCCGGGACTCCGGACGGACCTGGTCCTCCACGGCCAGGGCCCCGATGACCTCACCGTCGGCCACCACGTGCAGCACCCCGGCGCCGCGGTCAGTCCAGGACCGCGCGGTCTCGGCGATCTCCACGGGGGTGTCCACCCCGTACTCGCGCAGCATGTTCGGCCCACCGACGAGCACCTCCGCCCCGTCCACGATGGCGCGCACCCCGCGGCCACTGGCCGCGGTGAAGCCGGTACCGCGCAACCGCTGGGCGGAGGCCTCCGGGTGCGCGGTGGCGGCGGTGACGATGGCACGGGCGACCGGGTGCTCGCTGTCGGCCTCGGCCGCCGCGGCGACCGCCAGCAACCGCGCCTCGGAGACACCTGGCATCGGGGCGGTGCCGGTGACCGCGTGGGCACCCTCGGTCAGGGTGCCGGTCTTGTCGAAGAGCACCACGTCGATGGTGCGCATCCGTTCCAGGGCCAGCCGGTCCTTGATCAGCACCCCCGAGGCCGCCGCCTTCTCGGTGGAGATGGCGATGACCAGCGGGATGGCCAGGCCCAGGGCGTGCGGGCAGGCGATGACCAGCACGGTCACCGTCCGGGTCACGGCGTCGTCGGGACTGCCCAGCACGGTCCAGACGATGGCGGTGAGGATGCCCGCGACCAGGGCGAACCAGAACAGCAGGGCCGCCGCCCGGTCGGCGAGGGCCTGGGCGCGGGAGGAGGACTCCTGGGCGTCGGCCACCATCCGCTGGATACCGGCCAGGGCGGTGTCGGCTCCGATGGCCTCGACGCGGACCCGGACGGAGTTGTCGGTGGCCACGGTGCCGGCGACCACGGTCTCACCCTCACCGCGGGAGACCGCCTGGGACTCCCCGGTGATCATCGACTCGTCGAACTCCGCGGCCCCCTCCACGATCTGTCCATCGGCGGGGACTCGGGACCCGGAGCGGACCAGGACGGTGTCCCCGACCGACAGGTCGGCGATGGGCACCGTCACGGTGTCCCCGTCCACGATCTTCTCGGCCTCGTCCGGCAGCAGCGCGGCCAGGGCGTCCAATGCCGAGGAGGCCGCGCCCAGGGCGCGCATCTCCATCCAGTGTCCCAGCAGCATGATGGTCACCAGCAGGGCCAGCTCCCACCAGAAGTCCAGGTCGAACCCGCCGATCCCCAGGGTGGTCACCCAGGACGCCACGAAGGCGACCGTGATGGCCAGGGCGATCAGCAGCATCATCCCCGGTTGGTGGGAGCGCAGCTCGGTCAGCCCGCCCTTGAGGAACGGGGCGCCGCCGTAGATGAAGATCACCGTGCCCAGCACCGGAGCGATCCAGGCCGAACCCGGGAACTGGGGGAGGTGGTAGCCCAGCAGGTGGGCGACCATCGGGCTGAAGATCACCACCGGGATCGACAGGATCAGGGACCACCAGAAGCGGTGCTTGAACATGGCCACGCTGTGCCCGGCGTGCTGGCCGTGGGAGTGGACCTGGTGTTCCTCGTCCACTGCCGAATGCGGGAGCCCCTGCGGCATCGCCTGGCCATGGGTGTCGTGGCCCCCGTGACCGGCATGCTCTCCATGCCCGGTATGACCGGCGTGCTCGTCCGGGCCGTGGTGATGGGCGGGACTCATGGCGTTCCTTCCACTCGGCGGCGGACCAGCCGAGATGATGGGCGGTGGGTCGGACAGTGCGGACGGTGTCGCCGGAGACCGCGCGGCTGGCGGACTCAGCGACGGTGGGTCTCGGACTCCTTCCCGGGGTTGCCCCGCTGGTCACCCTGCGAGGCCTGACACGTCCGGTATATACCCCCCTGGGGTATGTTGCAAGGTGTGACGGTTCCTGGTTCGCCGCGGGTGGAATCGGCGGAGAGAGGCAGCGTGAGGGTGAAGGCGGCCCCGCGCCCGGTCCCGTCCGAACGGGCGGTCAGGGCGCCGCCATGGGCCTCGACCAGGGCCCGGGAGATGGCCAGGCCGACCCCGGAACCGCCGCGGTCACGGTCTCGGGCGGAGTCCCCCCGGTAGAAGCGCTCGAAGACGTGGGGCAATTGCTCGGCGGTGATGCCGTCCCCGGTGTCGGAGACGGTGATGCTCGCCCGGCCCGTGGAGTCCAGGTCCGTGCTCAGCACGACACGGCCGCCGGCCGGGGTGTGGCGCAGGGCATTGGCGAGCAGGTTGTCCAGTACCTGGCCTATCCGATCCCGGTCCGCGATGACGAACGCCTCATGTCGGACCTCGACGAGGAGATCGACCCCCTTGGCCACGAAGGCCTCGTGATGGGCCTCGGCGGCGGCGTGGGCCAGTGGCACGATCCCCCGGCGGGCACGGTCCAGGTCGAGGTGTCCCTCCTCGGCCCGGGAGACCTCGTGCATGTCCTCGACCAGTCGGGCCAACCGGGTCAGTTGGTCGGCCATCACCGTCCCCGTCGCCGTGTTCCACTCCGCGACCCCGTCGTGGAGGGCGTCGAGGTAGACGGCGAGCACGGACACGGGGGTGCGCATCTCGTGGGCCAGGTCCGAGATCAGGCGACGACGGGTCCGCTCGGTGCCGTCCAGCCGTTCGGCCATGGTGTTGAAGGCCGCAGAGACCGCATCGACCTCCACTCCGGCATCCGTGGACGGGACCCGCGTGCTGTAGTGACCGGCGGCCATCGAGGCCGCAGCGGAGGTGAGGGCGTCAAGGGGCCTGCGGATCCGGCGGGCGAACAACCAGGCCACCGCCGTGGCCAGGGCCAGGGCGGTGGCCAGGCCGGCGCCCAAGGCCCACAGGGTGGCGTCGCGATAGGCGTTCTCCACGTGCAGCACCTGGCTGGGATCAGGAGCCACGTCGGCGCGGAGCAGGTGGTCATGGAACACCGCGGGGCCGATGATCAGGGCGACCAGGACGGCCGCCAGGATACTGGCGGCCACCACGAGCAGTTGCGCGAGGAAGAACCGGGCCGCCAAGCCCCGGGCGCGATCGGGTCTGCTCACCGGTGCACCATCCGGTAACCCACCCCGCGCACGGTCTCGACGTAACGGTTCGGGTCGGCTCCGAGCTTGCGGCGCATGTTCCCCAGGTGCACGTCCACGATCCGCTCGTCCCCCACCCACGCCGGATCCCAGACCAGGTCGATCAGCGCCCGACGGGAGAGGGCCTCCCCGGGGCGGGTGGACAGGACCGCCAGCAGATCGAACTCGGTGCGGGTCAACCCCACCGGCCTCCCGCCCACGCGCACCTCGTGGGCCGCGAGATCCACGAGGAGGTCCCCGAAGGACCGCACCGCCTCCGGGTGGCCCAGGGTGGTACGGGGCCTGCGCAACACCACCGCCACCCGGGCGACCAGCTCCCGCACGCTGAAGGGCTTGGTCAGGTAGTCGTCGGCGCCCACCCCCAGGCCCTCCAGTTTGTCATGCTCCTGACCGCGAGCGGTCAGCATCACCACATAGCACTGGGAGAAGGCCCGCAACCGTCGGCACACCTCGATCCCGTCCATCCCGGGCAGGCCCAGTCCAGCACGACCACGTCGGGGTCCTGGGCCCGCACCGCCTCCAGGGCCTCCGGGCCGGAGTGGACGGTCGAGACGTCATGGCCGGCCCGCTGTAGATACGAGGCGACGATCTGCGCCAGGGCCTTCTCATCATCCACCACCAGAACTCGCCCCACGGCAGACTCAGCGACAGGGTTCACACCCTCAGTGTGCCTCGTCGTCCTTCCGTGACCGCCGCTGGAGCGGTGTGGAGCCCCGATCTTGTCCACACCTTCAAATCAGCCAGCAGGTTCTCGCGGGAGACGATGGACCCCCGCCTCGGTGTGCGGTAAGCGAATGATCCTGGGCGGCAGTGCCCCGCTCGTCCTCCTTCCGTGGACGATGGACGCGGTGGTCCGGCCTGGAGGTGCCGGAGGGATCAGGCGTCGATCACCAGGTCGGTCCGGGCGGTGGAGCAGCAGGGCAGGAACTTCCCTGCATCGATCTCTCGTTGACGGATCCCGCCCTGGTGGTTCATCTCGACCTCGCCGGAGAGCTTGACCACCTTGCAGGAGCCGCACATTCCCTCCTTGCAGTTCGCCCCGATCCTCACACCCGCACGCTGGGCCACCTCGAGGATGTGGTCGGCGGGGTCGATGCGCACATTGACCCCGGTGCGCATGAAGGACAGGGTGAGGCTTCCCGTGCCGACCGTGTCGAAGCCCGAGGCGTCGACGGTCTCGGCCTCCGTCTCCACATCGGGACCGCCGTCGGGACGTGAGGTCTCCGGGTCGGCGGCCTCCAGCGGCAGCCCTGCTGCCTCCAGGGTCCCCTCGGCGTCATAACCCGGCTCGTAGAGCTCGAACGCGGCGGGCTGGCTGTCGTAGTAGTCCTCGGCGGAATCGGCGATCTCCTCGGCGATCTCCTCGGCAATGTCCGCTGCCAGCGCGACCTCCGCCTGGTATTCAAGGAGCGTCTGGCGGTCTCCCGAGAAGAACTCCATGTGGATGGAGGTGTCGTCGACACCGACCTTCTTGAGGAGCTCAGCGGCGGTGTTGAGATAACCCTCTGGTCCGCAGGCATAGACCTGGCGGCCGTTGGCGTCGGGAGCGACCTCCTCGAGCATGGCCGACGACAGCCGTCCGGTGAGCCATTCCCAGCCCTCGGGCGTGTTGCGGTCGCCCAGGGACCAGAAGACCTTGATGCGCGGGTCCACGGAGGCGATGTAGGCCAGCTCCTGGTGGAAGGCATAACCGCCGGCCACCGCTCCGTGGTACAACACCACGACGTCGGCCTGCCCGGGCAGGGAGTGGATGGTCCGCACCATCGACATGATGGGGGTGATACCCGCGCCGGCGGCCAGCAGGAGATATCGTGCCCGCCGGTCGGCGTCAGGCAGGTGGAATGCCCCCACGGGGCCGAGCATCTCCAGGACGGTGCCGGGTCTGACGTTCTCGTGGACCCACGGTGACACGAGTCCCGTGGGGTCGCGCTTGACGGAGATGTCGAAGGTCCACGGTCGCGTGGGTGAGCTGGACAGCGAGTAGCTGCGGTCCGCAGGGTCCTGGTCCGCGCCGTTCACCGGAAAGGCGACGTTGACGTACTGGCCAGGACGGAACGCCAGCGGCGCCCCGTCGCAGCGGCGGAAGACGAAGGTCATCATGTCACCGGCCTCGGGAATGACCTCGACGCATTCGGCCATGAACTCCTGGGGATGCCAGGGGCCCAGGGCGCGGGCGGCGCCTGCGGGCCCCTCGGTGGTGGCCATCACCCGGTTCCACGGCATCTCCAGGCCGCGGATGCGCTGTGGTTCCACGGTGGCCGTTCCCGTGACGAGGTCGGTCATGCCAGGTGCTCCTGCACGCGCTGCACGTACCAGTTGATGAACGCCTCGACCTGGTACTCGCTCTTCATGTACGGTCCGGGCTGGTAGGCGGGGCTGCCGGCGCCCTGCTGGCACAGCTCCACGAACGCCTTGTCCTGCAGGTTGGTCTGCTTCCAGGTGTAGGTGAGTTTGTCCAGGTCGTAGTCGACGCCCTCCTCGGCGTCGTCAGCCACCAGCCAGGTGGTGCGGACCAGCGTCTGGTGCTCGTTGATGGGGAAGACACCGAACGTGATGACGTGGTCCCCGAGGAAGTGGAACCAGCTGTTGGGCTGCAGGTGCATCGAGCAGCGGCCCAGACGGAAGTCCCGCAAGTCCCCGAGCAGCTTCTTGGACAGCCGGCGGCCGTCGGGGGAGAAGGATTCGCCGTCACCGTCGAGCGATTCACGGGAGATGCGGATGCCCGCGATGCGCGTGTCCAGCTCCTCGACGACCTCGTACGGAAGACCGTAGCGGCGGCAACGCTCCTCGAGTGATGACTGTGCTTCCTTGTTGCGGTCCCACACCTCCTCGAGATGGGGCGGGATCAGGCCCTCCGTGAGGCCCCAGGTGGGAAAGAGGGAACAGGCGAGCTCCGGGTGACCGTCGCAGTGGTAGCACTCACGGTTGTTCTCCATGACGAGCTTCCAGTTGCCCTCTTCGACGATGTTCTGCTGGTAGGCGATCTTCGTCTTCGACAGGTCGTGCGGTGCGAGGTAGGGCTCGAAGATCTTCGAGGTGTCGTCGAAATCCGTCGGCGGCTCATCCGCGATGCAGACGAAGATGAGTCCGGCGACCACGCGGCTGTGGGCGCGCTTGAGGCCGAAGCAGCCCTTGTCGAACGTCGTTTCCCCCGGGGCCGAGGCATGGATGAGGTCGCCGTTGGGGGAGTAGGTCCAGGAGTGATAACCGCAGACCAGGTTTCCCGTGGTCCCCGCGGGGTCGGTCAGGACGCGGGCGCCGCGGTGGCGGCACACGTTGTGCAGGACGTTCACGCCGCCGTCGTCGTTGTGCAGCACGATCAGGGAGTAGGGACCGTAGTCCACGGTGACGTAGTCACCCGGTTCCGGGAGTTCGGCGATGCTGGCCGCGAAGATCCAGTGCCGTCCGAAGATGGCCTGCATGTCGATGCTGAAGATCGTCGGATCCGTGTAGAAGGGTGCGTCGAGGGAGTATCCGGCGCGCCGGAACTCGAACAATTCCGCGATCTCCGCCAACTGCTCGGCGGGCACGGAAGACGCGAGCTTTCCACGTGCTGTGGGGGACACGTTCACTGGAGCAGACATGTGGTTCCTCCCGGGAGGGTTCGGTGAGTGGGGGATCCGTCGGCACCCCGCTGGGGCGCAACCGGTGTGGTCGAGACGTCCTATATGTGAGATTAGGCACATCCGCTCTGCGGTAAAAGCGCAAGATCGTGGAGATAACCGTGCACAATATGTGCATGATCGATGCACGTCTCGTCACCCTCCGGGTGTTCGCCCGCTGTGGCACCATCGGCGCGACCGCGGAGCTCACGGGGTACTCCCCCTCCGCCGTCTCCGCGCAACTGAGGGGCCTCCAGCGCGAACTGGGAATGCAGCTGCTCACGAAGGACGGGCGAGGGGTGAGACTGACCGCCACGGGCCGGTTCCTCGTGACCGGTTCGGACACCCTGATCGCGGAGTGGGAGAGCCTGCGCACCGCGGCCATGCAGGCCGGTGACCAGATGCCGTCTCATTTCGGCCTCGGCGGATTCTCCTCGGCGGCCGCCCAGCTGCTGGCACCCCTGGCCGCCACCCTGCGCGCCTCACGCCCCCTGCTGGAGGTGCAGGTGCTCGAGGCCGACCCGGCCCGCTGCTTCGACCTGTTGGTCGCAGAGCGCATCGACCTGGCGGTCATCGTCGCCATGCAGTCCGACACCCATGCCGAGGACGATCCGCGCTTCGAGCAGACGGTCCTGCTGGACGATCCCCTGGACGTGATCATCCCCGCCGACCACCCGTTGGCATCGCGGGCCACGGTGACGCTCGAGGAGCTGGCGTCGGAACCGTGGATCACCGAGGCCGCCGGCTCCACCTACCATTCGCTGTTCACCGCGGCGTTCCGCGCCGTCGGCGTGACGCCGCGCATCGCCCATGAGGCCGTCGAGTGGGAGACCCAGATCGCCTTCGTCGGTGCGGGGCTGGGCGTGGGACTGCTGCCGCGACTGGCGCCGCTGCGAAGTGCCGAGAACGTCGTCCGGCTGCGCCTGACCGGCCGGGGTAAGCCTGCGCGCCGCATCGTCGCCGCGGCGCGCCGGGGCAGCATCACCTCACCGCTGATCCAGGAATCGCTCGGCATCCTCCGGGTCAGCGCCGATCGAATCCTCGCCGGTCGGCCGGCAGACGATCTCTGACACCGGGAGGCAGTTCGAACACCCGCCGGGCGGCGTGACCAGGGATGGAAGGGCGCGAGCGAGGACGAAGGCGTCGGCACCCGGTTACACAGCGAGTGGCTGGGCCCGCACCGGGCCCAGCCACCTGCCCTGGGGAAGGGCTCCAGCTCAGAAAGAGCCGCCTGCTAGCTGCTCCCGGGTTCCGCGCGCCGGGCCTCGACGATGGGCATGCTCCCCGAGGGAGTCGCTCCGAGACATGCCGACTCCGAGCACCGCTCGGCGCAGTCGTGCTTGGTGACGAGGTCGAACTGCGCACCACCGTGCTGTTCCACGCCCGTGCGTATGGCCCGCTCCACGACCGACGTGGCCAGGCGGCGCCTCAAGGAGAGGGGGTCCCGGCGCAGGTCCTTGGTGAGGGCGAAGCAGAGCAGCATCATGACGATGACGAACGGTAGCGCTGCCACGATGGTGATGCGTTGCAGCCCGGCCAGGGCTTCCGAGGGCTCATCACCGCCGGCCAGCAGCATGACCGCGGCCACGGCGCCGGTGAGGCAGCCCCAGAAGATGACCACTCCGCGGCGGGGGTGTTCGGCTCCGTTGGAGCTGAGCGAACCCATCACGATGGACGCCGCGTCGGCACCGGTGATGAAGAAGATGGCGACCAGGACCATGGCCAGGGCGATGACGGCAGTGGTGGCCCAGTCAGGCATGCTCAGGTTCTTGACGAGGTCGAAGAGTGCTCCGTCGAAGTTGACGGACGGTGCCCCGTCGACCATGGTCACCAGGCCGGGCGCACCCTCCTGGTCGGCCTCCTGCTGGACGTGGAAGGCGGCGCCGCCGAAGACGGCAAACCAGACCACGCTGACGACACTGGGCACAAGCAGCACTCCGGTGACGAACTGGCGGATGGTGCGGCCGCGGCTGATGCGGGCGATGAAGAGTCCGACGAACGGGGTCCAGGAGATCCACCACGCCCAGTAGAAGATGGTCCAGCTGGTCATCCAGCTGCGCAGCGACTCATCGCCGACCGCTTCCGTCCGGGACGACATCTCGGCCAGGTCGCGGGCGTAGTCGCCGATCGCGGAGGGGATCAGGTTGAGGATGAACAGTGTGGGGCCGGCGACGAAGACGATCAGCGCGAGGACGACGGCCAGGACCATGTTGATGTTGGAGAGCCACTGGATGCCGCGGCTGATGCCGGAGACGGCGGAAGCGACGAAGCACAGTGTCAGGACGGCCACGATCACCACGAGCACGGGCGTGCCGACGTCCCCGAACCAACCGTTGGAGGTCAGGCCGCTGCCGATCTGCAGGGCGCCCAGGCCCAGCGACGCGGCGGTCCCGAACAAGGTGGCGAAGATGGCCAGGATGTTGATGAACTTCCCGAGGGGACCCTCGACCCTCCGGACGCCGAAGAGTGAGGTGAAGGCGACGGAGATCAGTTGCCGGCGGCCCAGGCGGTAGGCGCCATAGGCCATGGCGATGCCGACCACCGCATACATGGCCCAGGGATGCAGGGTCCAGTGGAAGATCGAGGTCGCCATGGCGGTCTGGATGGCTTCGGGGGTCCGGCCGTCCACGGTGCCGGGCGGTGGGGAGACGTAGTGGTAGAGCGGTTCGGCCACCCCGTAGAACATCAGCCCGATGCCCATGCCCGCGGCGAACATCATGGCGACCCAGGACACCGTCCGGAACTCGGGTTTCTCGCCGTCCTTGCCCAGCGGGATGTTGCCGAACTTGCCCAGGGCCAGCCAGAGGACGAAGACCACGAAGAGCGAGGCCAGGAACATGAACAGCCATCCCGTGTACTCCATGACCCAGTTGAGAGCACCCGTGGACGTCTCGGACAGGCTGTCGCGTCCCACGAAGCCCCAGACGACGAAGGCGAGGGCGATGACGCCCGTGATGCCGAACGTGACCTTGTCGAGGGTGAGCCTGTGGTTCCGGCGCTCGGCCACTGCCTGCTCGGTCCTGGCATGACGCAGCTCTTCGAGGATCTGCTCGCACTCGACGTCCGACGGGGGGAGCCCACCCTCCTCCTCGTCCGGATCGAGGACAGGGAGGTCTGTGTCTGCCTCACTGGAGGCACTCATGGTTGCCTCGCTCTTCTCCCGGAGTGCTGGTTCCTCGGCACGAGGGACCTCCGCCAACGCATCGTCGGCACGCAACTCATCGGGTGTAGGGGATTGCTGGACGTTCCTGAAAGCCATGTGTGGGTCCTTTGCTCAGTGAGGCATGGTCCTGGCGGCTGCACATGGCCCGCGGGCGTCCCCCCGGACGGAGGGCCGGGGGCCTCGTTCGCTGTGCTGTTCATGCTGTTACCGTCGATGACCGGTTCGGGGGCACGAGGCGCGATGATCATGCGGCTCGCCGGGTCATTGCCTCTGGTCAGTCGAAGACGACGGTGCGGTTGCCGTCGAGCAGGACGCGGTGCTCG
>NZ_DAOMPX010000017.1:0-27319 GCF_035445025.1 Citricoccus sp.
GAACTGTCTGGTGGAGCCTAGGGGAGTCGAACCCCTGACCTTTTCATTGCGAACGAAACGCTCTACCAACTGAGCTAAGGCCCCGCGGCGCCGGCATCGGCCGAAACGCGCTCCACCATCATACGACGACCGGCCCGCTAGCGCCCAAATCACCCGGAGGGCCGGGTGGCCACCCTTTGTGAACGGCGCACAAAGGGCATCTGACATGGAGTGTTACGCACCCGCTTGTCAACCGGTTTGAAGTTGCTGATGCAAACATGAGAAGCTACAGCGTCCGGTCGAGCACCGGATCCGGTGAGTGCGAGCCCCCAAGGGTGCGTGCCCGAGGTACCCCTGAGGTACTCCTCGGCGCATGCAGACCCGCTCCGTGGCTCCCGCCGGAGGCGGCCCCCAAGGGCCAGCCGGACCGGTCCTTGCAGGCCGGTCGCGCCGGTCCGCGAGGACTGACGCGTGCGATCCGAGAGGGGACGCCGCCAGCTCAGGGAGGCGTCGTCGGAGCGCTGTCATTGTCGCCGACAGAAAGGGACGGGATGCCACCCGTACAGGAATTCAACCAACTGGGAATCATGGCAGTGGTCCTGCTGCTGATCCTCTTCTACGGCGGAACCATGTGGATGTCGGTGAGGATCAGCCAGAAGAACGAGAACGCCGACGGGTACATGACCGCCGGCGGCAACATCGGATTCGGCATCTCGGCGGCATCGATGACCGCCACCTGGATCTGGGCCTCCTCGATGTACGCCTCCGCCACCGCGGGGTACACCTACGGCGTCGCCGGCCCCATCCACTACGGGCTCTGGGGAGCCCTGATGATCCTGTTCATCTACCCGTTCGGCAAGCGCATCCGCAAGGTCGCCCCGAAGGCCCACACGCTCGCCGAGGTCATGTACGCCCGGCACGGCCGCTCCTCCCAGCTGATGCTGGCCGGCTCCAACGTCCTGGGCTCCCTCATCTCCCTGACCTCCAACTTCATCGCCGGCGGCGCGCTGATCTCCATGCTGTCCCCGCTCAGCTTCGGGGCGGGCATCGTCATCGTGGCCGGGGGCGTGCTGATGTACACCCTGTGGTCCGGGTTCCGCGCCTCCGTGCTCACCGACTTCGCCCAGGTGATGTTCATGCTGGGCGCCGCCGTCGTGATCATCCCGGTGATCTTCTTCGTGGCCGGCGGGCCCGGCATGTTCGAGGCCGGCGTCGCCGCGGGCACCGTGACCCCGGAGCAGGGCAGCTTCTTCTCCTCGGACGCCTTCATGAACCAGGGCGCCCCCTACATCGCCGCGGTGCTGGCCTACGCCATCGGCAACCAGACCATCGCCCAGCGCCTGTTCTCCGTGCGCGAGGACCTCATCAAGCCCACGTTCGTCACCGCCACCATCGGCTACGGCGGCGCCGTGATCGGCATCGGCATGCTCGGCGTGATGGCCCTGTACCTGGGCGTCGAGCCCATGAACGGGGACGTCAACAACCTGATCCCGCAGATGGCCGGCACCTACCTCGGCCCGGTCCTGCTGGCCCTGGCGTTCCTGATGATCATCGGCGCCCTGTCCTCCACGGCCGACTCGGACCTCGCCGCGCTGTCCTCCATCGTCATGTCGGACATGTACGGCCAGTCGGTCGGCAAGGACAAAGTCAAGCCGAAGACGATGCTGCTCGTCGGCCGCGTCAGCATGATCATCGCCACCGCCGCCGCGTTGTACTTCGCCACCGCGCAGTTCAACATCCTGGACCTGTTGGTGTTCGTCGGCGCGCTCTGGGGCTGCCTCGTGTTCCCGGTGATCGCCTCGTTCTACTGGCCCAAGGTCACCAACGCGGCCTTCAGCGTCAGCGTCCTGGCGGCCCTCGTGGCCTTCCTGCCGGTGCGCTTCGAGTGGATCCCGTTCACCGGCGCCCTCGGCTTCGGCGTGGAACTGCTGGCGACGATCGGCATCGGCGTGGTGCTGGGCATCATGTCCTTCGGCTTCTTCGGACTGAAGCCCGCCGTGATCATCGGCGGGGTGGCCACCGTGGTCGCCGCTCCGTTCACGTTCTTCTTCCTGCGTGACTACACGGTGCTCTCGGCCTCGCTGGTCGCCTACGCGGTCTCGTTCCTGGTCTGCTACCTCATGTCCTTCCGTTCGAAGCAGGACTTCGACTTCGACGTCATCAAGGACATCACCGGCGAGTTCGACCCCGAGCACCCGGCCCCCGCCCAGGGTGCCGACGAGCCCGAACTGGCCACCCGCGGCGCATCCGCCGGTGGTGCCGGGACCGCCGGTGACACCGCTCCGGGCAGCCGGCGGGACTGACCCCGCCGCGACCCCGGACCCATCGCAACTCCCCGTCCCCTGAAAGGACTCACATGACCATCGGACTGACCCTCTACGTCCTGATGTGGCCCGTCATCGTGGCCGTCATCCTCTTCCTCATCGCGCGCGGCTTCTTCCGCGACGTGTCCCAGGCCAAGAAGGAGGGCCGCCCGGTCATCTGACCGGGGCACTGCGGGGCCCGGGGACCATCCGGCCCACGACGACGGGGCGTCACCTTGCGTGGGTGGCGTCCCGTCGTCGTTCCCGCCCGGCCCGCGGAATCGTGCCCTACGACGCGTCCGCGGCCTCGTCGGTGGCCCGGACGCCCAGGTACACCAGGAACCCGTCCGGGTCGCGCACCTGGGCCACGCGTTCCCCCCAGGGCATCTCCTGCGGGGGCGCGACGATGGTGGCGCCGGCGGCATGGGCCCGGCGGGTGACCTCGTCGATGTCGTCCACGTAGAACCACAGGGCCGCCCGGGAGTCGTTGCCGCCGATGTCCAGCTCCCGGCCGATCGCCAGGAAGGCCCCGCCCATCCGCAGCACGACGAACACGTCCCGCGACTCGTCGTCCGGAGCGGGGAAGCCGTAGGTCCGCACGGCGTCGAAGGCATCCCGGTAGAACCTGACCAGACGGGGCAGGTCATCGGTCTTCAGGATGGGGAAACCACTGCGCACGACCATGCGCGACAGCCTATGTCAGCCGATGTCAGGGCACCACGGCGCCCCGCCGTCACCGGTCACCCCGGCCTGATCCCCCGCCGGTCCGGCGGCGGGTCAGCGCCCGGGCGGGGCGCACGTCCACTCCAGCCCGGCCACGGGCGAACCCTCGGTGCAGGCCGCCCCCACGCGTTCGCCCTCCACCGGTTCGGCCCCGTCCCAGGCCACCGCGAAGGGCAGCTCGGCGATCTTCAGCCAGCGCTGCCCGTCCACCACGCCGGTGGCCTCCACGTGCCCGGAGGCGTGGTGCAGGCCCGTGGCCGTCAGCGCCACCACCGACCCGATGATCCCGCCGACCACGAGCATCGCGGACAGCAGTGCTGCCATCGCCAGGCCCACCCGGTTGCTCGCCGCGGCGCGATCCGGGCGGGTCTCCGGCCCTCCCCCACCGGTGACACCGGACCCCTCCTCCCCGGCACGGCCGCCTGCGCCGCCGGGCCGTTCCCGGCGCACGGCGGTGACCAGCTGGGGGATCACCACGACGGCGGCGACCAGCCCGAGCACGCCGGCCACGGCGCACAGCACGAGCAGCGTCCAGTCCGTGGTGGCGCCGGTCTGCTCCAGCTGGATGTCGTAGATGCCCATGGTTCCCTCCGGTCGTCGGGTGCGTGTCAGCGGGTCGGTCGGTGTCAGGGGGTCGCGTCAGGGGGTTGCGTCTGGGGGGTTGCGTCAGGGGTCGCGTCAGCGGTTCGCAAAGTGCACGATCGTGCCGATGGCGAAGGACGAGGCCGCCAGGGACGCACAGGTGAACTCGACGAGGATGCCCAGGCCCATCGACTTCAGGGCCTCCCACGAGGAGCGGACGGCCAACCTCAGGTCACGGCGGCGGACCAGTTCGGCCACGAGCAGGCCCGCGGCGAAACCGACGAACAGGCCCACCACCGGGATCACGAACATGCCGACGATCCCGCAGACCACGCCCACGAGGATCGGGCCGTGCGGGATCTGTTCGCGCCGCATCTTCCGGCCGGTCAGCACCGCCGAGGCGCTCATCCCGGCCACGGCCAGGCCGGCCCCGACGATCGCGGCGGTCCACGCCGCGGGCGAGCCCAGGATCCAGGCCCAGGCGATGAGCGTGATGATGGTCAGGACGGAACCGGGCAGGATGGGGAAGACCGTGCCCAGCACGGCCACCGCGAGCAGCAGTCCGGCGATGACGGTCGTGATGATCTGGTAGTCCACTCCCTCAGTATGCGCCCGCCCCCTCGCTGATCAGGACCTGCCCGCCGCCAGCCCTCCCGCGGACGACCCGGTGGCGGTAGCGTCGGTGCATGCTCATCGGCGTTCCCACAGAGATCAAGAACAATGAGTTCCGCGTCGGCCTCACCCCCGGCGGCGTCTCCGAGCTCGTCCTCCACGGCCACGATGTGCTGGTCCAGTCCGGTGCCGGGATCGGCTCCGGCATCACGGACGCCCAGTACGCCGACGCCGGCGCACGACTGGCCGAGAGCGCCGAGGAGGTCTGGGACCAGGCCGGGCTCCTGCTCAAGGTCAAGGAGCCGGTGGACGGCGAGTTGCAGCTGATGCGCCGCGGCCAGGTCCTCTTCACCTACCTGCACCTCGCGGCGGACATGGCGCTCTCCCGGGCGGTGCTGGACTCCGGCGTCACGGCGATCGCCTACGAGACCGTCACGCGCGGCAGGGCCCTGCCGCTGCTGGCCCCGATGAGCCAGGTCGCCGGCCGGATCGCCCCGATGGCCGGGGCCTACCACCTGACCCAGGCCCAGGGCGGCTCAGGCATCCTGATGGGCGGGGTCCCCGGGACCCGGCGCGGCCGCGTCGCGGTGATCGGGGCCGGCGTCGCCGGGGAGGCCGCCGCGGTGATCGCGGCGGGACTCGGTGCGGACGTGACCGTGCTGGACATCAATCTCGACCGCCTGACCCAGCTGGACACCGTGTACCAGGGCCGGTTGCGGACCATGGCGTCCTCGACGCTGAGCATCGCGGAGGCCGTGGCGGACGCGGACCTGGTGATCGGCTCGGTCCTCATCCCCGGTGCGGCGGCGCCGAAGCTCGTCACCGCGGACATGGTCTCTGCGATGCGCCCTGGCTCGGTGCTCGTGGACATCGCCATCGACCAGGGCGGCTGTTTCGAGAACTCCCGGCCGACCACGCACGAGGACCCCACCTACCGCGTCGGCGAGCAGGTCTACTACTGCGTGGCCAACATCCCGGGCGCCGTCCCGCAGACCTCCACGGCCGCCCTGACGAACGCCACCCTGCCCTACGTCCTGAAGATCGCCGACCACGGATGGCACGCCGCGCTGGCCTCCGACGAGGGCTTCACCGCGGGCCTCAACGCCCACGGCGGCGTCCTCACCCACCGCGGGGTGGCGGACGCCGTCGCCGGACCGCTGGGACTGGACCTGGACTCGGCCTACCGGCCGGCGTCGGAGGTCGTGTCCGGCTGAGCACGGGCCCGGGCCGCGGCGGCGCGCCCGGCCACGGCCCGGGCACGGCGCTGGGTCCGGGAGGCGCGCAGCAGGGCCATCCCGCCGGTACGCCACAGCACCAGGACCGCGACGCCGGCCAGGGCCAGGACCAGCGCGGCGGCGGCCCAGGGACTGGCCATGGCGGTGGTGATGACGGCCCAGACCACGGCCATGCCGACGGTGCCGTAGATGACGCCCCAGATCAGTGCGCCCACGAGCATGGCGGGGATGAACCGGCGCCAGCGCATCCGGGTGATGCCGGCGGTGCTGATCACAGCGGTCTGGAGGCCGACGGTCATGAAGCACAGGGGGATCGCCCACGGGCCCCAGCGGTCCACGAACCTCATGGCGCGCAGGTAGAGCGGCCCGGACAGGTGCCGGCGCAGGGACGTGCGCTCGGCACCGGCGGCGATCCCGCGCGCGAGGGCATAGGTGGTGGTCGCGCGGACGATCGCCAGGGACCAGAACAGCAGGATGGCCCAGCCGAGCGGCAGGGAGGCGATCCAGTCCATCATGGTTCGAGTCTAGGCGCGGCGCTCGTCTAGGCTCAGGGGCATGAGCTTGACGCGAACACCACGCCGACCCCTTCTCGCCGTCGCCGGCCTGGCCGCGGCGCTCTCCCTCGGCCTGACCGCCTGCCAGGTCGCCGACGTGCCCACCGAGACCCCGGCCCCGGCCTCCTCGCCTGCCAGTTCGAGCGCGAGCTCCAGCGCCAGCCCGTCAGCCTCCGCGTCCAGCCAGGCCGCGTCCCCCACCGAGACGCGGGCCGCCTCCGCGTCGGCGTCCGAGTCACCATCGGCGTCGGCCGCACCCACGTCCGAGGCCCCGGCCTCGTCGTCCCCCACGGCCTCGACACCGGCCGCGGCCCCGTCCTCCGCCGCGGCCGCAGCCGGCGAGGCCACCGTCTACTGGGTGTCCCCGGCCGGGTCCGGTCATCAGGGCGTCGAGTTCCCCGGGTGCGGTGAGCTGCTGGTCGAGTCCACCGTGAAGGCGTCCGGCTCCGGTGAGGTCGGTACCACCGAGCGCGTCGAGGCCGGCATCGAGGCCCTGCTGGAGGACCGGACGTACGAGCACTCCAACGGCCTGATCAACGCCCTGTACCAGTCCGAGCTGAGCGTGGAGGACGTCTCCATCGAGGGTGACACCGTCACCGTGGACCTGACCGGCCAGCCGATGTCCGCCGGCAGCTGCGCCGATCCGCAGATCATCGGCCAGCTCGAGTACACCGCCACCGCCAACGCCGGCACCTACACCGCCGAGGTGCTCGTGGACGGCACCCCCATCCAGGAGTTCATGAGCCAGAAGGGCTGACCCCCCAGCTGGAGACACGACGAACGCCCCGGGCCCTGGCCCGGGGCGTTCGTCGTGTCAGCCCGTCCGGGGGCCGGCCGTTCAGGCGCTGCGCAACCCTGCGGCGGCGTAGCGCGCGTAGTCCTTGGCGGCACCGCTCGAGAGGGTCCGGGTGACCTCGGACGCGGCCTGCTGCAGAGCCTGGACCCACTCCAGCACGGTGGCCCCGCCCACTCCCGAGGGCAGGTGGCACAACCGCAGCACCAGGCCGGAGTTGGTGGGTTCCCCGGCGCCGGGGGCGAAGACCGGGACCACCACGCTCGCCAGGTCGATCGAGTGGTCCGCCGCGCTGACGGACCCGCCGAAGAAGTGCCCCGCCCCCGCGATCGTGGTGCGCACGGCGCGGTCCCGCACCGGCGTCAGCTCGCCGTGGGCGTACTCGCTCAGGGCCTCGCCCAGGGCGGCGTACCCCTCCGGGTCCTGGTCCACCCGGGAGATGGCGTATCCCTGGGCCCGGACGCGCTCGGCCGCCTCGCGGTAGCCGGCGATCACCTGCTCGTCCTGCGGGAAGATGCGGGAGACCCAGCGGTCCACCTGGTCGGGGCTCCAGGCCACTGCGGCCTCACCCAGCGGGGGCAGGAGCGGGACGCGCACGCCGATGCGCTCGTCGGCGTCGGTGTCCCCGCCGTACGAGGTGGCACCGATGGTCTGGTCCACGGCGCTGATCTGCACGAGGGCGGCAGCGGTGCAGCCGAACTGCTGGGCCAGCCGGTCCAGTTGCGGGCGGGCGGCCTCCGCCACGCGCACCGCGGAGATGAGGGACTCGTCGACGTGGGCGGACAGTCCCGTGGCGGAGAAGCCGCCGTAACCGCCCTGGAAGAACAGCAACGGGGTGACCGGGCGGTTCACCGCGATGTCGTCCACCGCGACGAGGGTGATGTAGTGGTCCCCCGCCTCGACCTCCCGGTCGATGCGGCCGTGGATGTGGGCCACGGCGCCGGAGATCATCGGCGCACCCGCCTCCGAGAGCGTCCAGTCGACCTTGTCGAACTTCTGCGGGTCCTTGGAGGCCAGCGTGCGGCAGGCCTGGAGCTGGTCGTGGGCGAAGACGCTGATGCACACCCGGTCGGCGGCGCGCAGCCTCGGGTAGGTCGACGAGGTCGTCATGGGCATGAAGGAGACCAGCGGGGGTTCCAGCGAGACGGAGCTGAAGGTGCCCACGACCATGCCCACGGGGGTGCCGTCGACCATGGCGGTCACGACCACCACACCCGTCGGGTAGTGCCCCATGACGTCTCGGAACGCCCGGGGGTCGAAGGTGGTCGGGGTGTCGAGAGTCGTGTCGCTCACGGGGTCCTCCTCGAGGCTGGTCGTCGCCGGCTATCCGGGCAACATTTTGCACTGTCGCAGTAAGAATATATTTGTGGCGACGATCACGCTACCCCTCGAGTCGAGTTTTTTCAGCAGGCGTCAGGACGGGCCCGTCTCGAGAAATGTTTTCCGTACATATTTTACAAACTCGTTGACAGTGTCTGAGATCACATCCAGTATGGATTCTCAGTCCCCCCGCTCGCGCCGCCCACGGCGAGCGTCCGCCCGTTCCCGGAGAGCCCTCGTGAATCGACTCAGGTCCGCCCAGCCCGCCCTGCTCCTGTTCCTGTTGTTCATCGCCGCGTTCTTCGGCTACCCGCTGCTGATGCTGGTCTACGGTGCATTCCGCAGCGGTCAGCCCGGGACCGCCGGGGAGTTCGGGCTCTCCGGTTTCGTCAACGCCTACGGCGACCCGGCCACCTGGAGCACCCTCTGGGCCTCGGTCCTGTACGCCCTCGGGGTGCAGGCCATCGGCATCGTCGGCGGCTTCGTCCTCGCGTGGCTGGCCACGCGCACGAACACCCCCGGGTCCCGCACCATCACGATCACGATGGTCACGATCTTCGCGATCCCCACGCTCTTCTTCGCCATCAGCTGGGGGATGCTCACCGGCCCGACCGGACTGGTGACCCAGGTCCTGGGCACCGGGCCGGACGGCCAGGTCCGCTTCGACGCCCTGTCCTGGGCGGGACTGATCCTCGTGAGCGGCCTGAAGAGCGTGGCGGTGATGTACCTGCTGCTCATGGGCCCGGTGCGCGCCCTGAACCGCTCGATGGAGGAGGCCTCGCTGCTCTCCGGTGCCGGCAGGGTGCGGACCTTCCTGGAGATCAACATCCCGATCCTGCTGCCCACCCTGTCCGGCCTGGCCATCCTCGGGTTCGTGAACTCGCTGGGCCAGCTCGACGTCGCCCTCATCCTGGGCGTGCCGGCCGGCATCTACGTCTTCCCCACCCAGATCTACGACTTCCTCGCCACCACGCCGATCCGCTACGACTCCGCGAGCGCACTGGCCCTGCTGCTGATCGCGATCATCTACCTGCTGGTGATGATCCGGTCGAAGGCCCTCGGCAACCGCAACTTCATCACCGTCACCGGCAAGGCCTACCGCGTGGAGCGCGAGGACATCGGCCGCTGGAGGTGGGCCGGCCTGGCGCTCTTCCTCGTGTACGCCGCCGTGGCCCTGATCCTGCCGCTGGTGCAGCTGGTCATCGGGTCCTTACAGCCCATCCTCGGCGTCACCGGGTTCACCCTGCGGCACTACACGGAACTGCTCACCACCCCGAGCGTCCTGCGCGCCCTGCAGAACACCTTCTTCGTGGGCATCCTGGCCGGGTTCTTCGCCACGGTGCTGGCCGTGGTCATCAGCTACGTGGCGCTGCGCAGCAAGCACCGGTTGTCCAAGGTCCCGGAACTGATCGTCTGGGCGGTGGTGGCGGTGCCCGGCATCGTCCTCGCCCTGGCCATCACGTGGGCCTACCTGAGCGTGCCGGGCCTGCGCACCCTCTACGGCTCCGTCTGGATCGTGCTGATCGCCCTCGTCATCGTGGTGACGCCCATCGCCCAGCGCGCCACCAGTGGACCGGTCGGCCAGCTGGCCGTCGAGCTGGAGGAGTCGGCCCGCGTCAGCGGCGCCTCCCCGGTCCGCATGATGACCAGCATCGTCGTCCCGCTCATCGGCCCCACGTTCCTGGCCTCCTGGTTCATCACCGGCGTGATGGCCGCCGGCAGTCTCGACATCCCGATCCTGCTGTCCAGCACCAAGACGGAGACCGTGTCCCTGCTGGTCTACAACTACTACACCCAGCTCGGCAACGGCTCCCGGGCGGCCGCACTGCTCTTGCTCCTGCTGGCCCTGCTGGCAGTGGGCGGCGCGATCCTGCTCGGCGCCGGGCGCCTGCTGCGCTGGCGGTCCGAACGCCGGACCCGTTCCCGCGGCGACCTCGTGGCCGCCGTCCGGCCGCCGTCCGGCACCGCCCGGACCGCGGCCCTGCCCCACCCGACCCCCACCCCCGACGACGCCCGCGCGGTCAGCGCGGCCGGCACCCGATAGGAAGACCCATGGCAAGAGTCAGCATTGAGTCCCTCGAGAAGCGGTACTCGCCCCAGGCCGTCCCGGCCGTGCCCTCGCTGGACCTGCAGATCGAGGAGGGTGAGTTCCTGACCCTGCTGGGTCCCTCCGGCTGCGGCAAGACCACGACGCTGCGCTGCGTGGCCGGACTGGAACGCCCGACGGGCGGCCGGGTCTCGATCGGCGACGAGGTGGTCGACGCCCCCGCCCAGCGCACGCACGTCCCCCCGGAGAAGCGGGACATCGGCATGGTCTTCCAGAGCTACGCGCTGTGGCCGCACATGTCCGTGGCCGCCAACGTCGGCTACCCCCTGCGCATGCGCAAGGTCAGCGTCCCGGACCGGGCGCGCCGGGTCCGCGACGTCCTGGAGCTGGTCGGGCTCGATGAGTTCGCCGGACGGATGGCCACGGACCTCTCCGGCGGCCAGCAGCAGCGCGTGGCCCTCGCCCGGGCGCTGGTCGCCAACCCGCGGCTGCTGCTGTTCGACGAGCCGTTGTCCAACCTGGACGCCCGGTTGCGCCAGGACATGCGCACCGAGCTGCGGGACATGCACCGCCGCGTGGGCACCACCTCCCTCTACGTCACCCACGACCAGGAGGAGGCGGTCTCGCTGTCCACCCGCATCGTGTTGCTGAACAAGGGACGGATCGAACAGGTCGGCACCCCGCGGGAGATCTACTGGCACCCCGTGTCCCACTTCGTGGCCGACTTCGTGGGCTACGACAACTTCCTGCGGGCCACCGTGGTCACCGCCGACGACCACGGGATCTCGGTCCGCCTGGACGACACCGAGCTGCGCCTCGACTGCCCGGCCCGCACGGGCCTCGCGGCCGGTGACGCCGTGGAGGTCGCCATGCGCTCGGCCTCGGTGATCATGGGCGAACCGGCCACGGCGATGCCCAACCGGTTCACCGGCACGGTGACCGACATCGTCTACCTCGGCGACGAGTACATCTACGCGCTGGAGGTGGGGCCTCAGCGGTTCTCGGTCTCCCTGCGCACGGCCGAGGTGGCCAACATCTGGCCCAACGGCTCGCCCCTGGTCGGCCAGGACGTCATCGCCGGGATCCCGGTCGACTCCCTGGCCTGCCTGCCGCTCTGACCGCACTCCCCTTCCCCCTTCCCCCGCATCCCCCGCGGGAATCCCCCATGAAAGGTCGATCCATGAAATCACGCACCCTCCTCACCACCCTCGGGCTGGCCTCAGCACTCCTCCTGACCGGTTGCGGCGGTGACGCCCCGGCCTCCGAGGGACTCGGCGAACGCGACGGGGTCGAGGCCGCGGCCGGGCTCGGCGGGGCCGAGGCCCAGGCCCAGTTCGAGCAGATGTACGCCGAGGCGGTGGAGAGCGGTCAGACCACGGTGAACGTCTACACCCCGCTGACGGCGACCTGGCCGGGCGTGTTCGAGGCCTTCCAGGAGCGCTTCCCCGAGATCCGCGTCGAGCCGCTGCAGGTCGTCGGCGCCGAGCTGGACACCAAGGTCTCCCAGGAGCAGGCCTCGGGACAGCGGATCGCCGACGCGGTGATCACCGGTGACGCCGGGGCCGTGGCACTGGCGGGCCGGGACTACTTCGCGGAGTTCCGTCCCTTCAACGCGGAGGACCTCACGAGCGATCCCCAGTTCTCCCTCGAGGCGGGCACCCTGACCGCCGTCTCCGCCTCTCCCCGCGGGTTCGTCTACGACACGCGCCAGGACGTCGGCCTGGTCCCGGCCAGCTGGCAGGACCTGCTCGACCCGGCCCTGAAGGGCAAGATCACCATGACCGATCCGGCCACGGACGGGGGCGGCATGCAGTGGGCCGACCTGGTGCTGCACGACGAGTCCCTGGGCGAGGACTACCTGACCGACCTGGCCGCCCAGGACGTCGTCATCTCCTCCAACACCGCGGAGTGCCACAACGCCGTGGTCCAGGGCCGCGCCTACGCCTGCATCATGGGCGCCATGGGCAATTACCTGAGCCTGACCGGGGACGGGGCCCCGGTGGAGATCACCTACCCCGTAGAGGGCGGCAACTGGGCGACCTACTGGTACGCCGGGGTCATCGACGAGGCGGAGAACGCGCAGGCCGCCGAACTGTTCACCACCTGGCTGAACACCCCGGAGGCCAACGAGGTCAAGGCCGCGGCCGGACACGGCCCGGTGGCCAACGCCGAGGACATGGACCTGCCCTTCGAGAACCCGGTGGACGTGCCGCTGCTGCCCCGTCCGGACCTCGCCGACGTGACGGACCGGCAGAAGTCCAGCCAGTCGGTCATCGCGGGCATCTTCGGCTGACCCCTTCGCACGCGGCCACGGTGGGGGTCACCGGTCAGCCGGTGGCCCCCACCGCCGTCCCCCGACCAGCACCAGCACCAGTGGACAGGACACCCATGGACCAGCATCGGGCGCAGGGCATGCGCGTCGTCACCCTCGGCACGGCGGGAGGCCCGCTGTTGCGCCCGGACGGTGACCCCCGGCACCGCAGCGGGATCGCCACCGCCGTCATCGTCGAGGGCGCCGTCTACCTCGTGGACTGCGGCCACGGCGTGGCCCTGCGCATGGCAGAGGCGGGGCTGCACCCCACCGACCTGGCCGGGATCTTCATCACCCACCACCACTCCGACCACACCATCGACCTGAACTCCGTCATGGTGCTCGGCGGCCTCGCCTTCCGCGGCCAGGGTGAACGCACCGTCCCCGTGCTCGGCCCGGGCCGGCGGGGAGTGCTGCCCCCGGCGAACGGCCACGACGGGACGGCACCGGAGCCCATCTTCCCGGACGCACCCACCCCGGGCACCGCGGACCTGGTCGAGTCGCTCCTGCGGGCCCACGCCACGGACCTGAACGACCGGCGCCGGGACTCGCGCGCGCCGGACCTCTCACGCATCTTCCGGGGGGTGGACATCGCCATCCCACCCCACGCCGGGTTCCATCCGGACGCGGCCAACCACCCGGTGATGGAACCGTTCGAGGTCTTCGCCGACGAGCGCGTGACGGTGACGGCCATCCTGGTCCAGCACCAGCCCATGGCGCCGGCCTTCGCGTTCCGGTTCGACTCCGTCCACGGCTCGGTCACGGTCTCCGGGGACACCGCGCCCAGTGAGAACCTGGTCCGCCTGGCCGCGGGGTGCGACCTGCTCCTGCACGAGGCCATCGACCTCGCATCGGTCGCCGCCGGGTACCCGCAGGCGACCCCGCGGGACCTCGAGGCCAGCATGGGCCACCACCGGCGCGCGCACACCACGCCGGAGGACGCCGGGCGCCTCGCGACCTCCGCGGGCGTGCGGACCCTGGCGCTGCATCACCTGGTCCCGGCCCACGCCCCGTCACAGGCGTGGCAGCGGGCAGCGGACACCTTCGCCGGTGAGCTCCTGGTGCCCGCCGACGGCGAGTCGATCGAGATCGGCGCCCGGCCCGCCGGTGCTCCACCACGGCCCACGGCGGAGGAGGCCCGCCTCCGCTGACGGGGCGCCCACAGCTGGCGGTGTCAGAATATATTCTCTATTGACCTATGCATACACAGCGCATTAGTGTGCTGTATCAAGTGATATGCATTACTTTCCGTCCCCGGGCGGTCCCCTGGGGGATCGGCGCCAGGGGGCAACCGGCACCCCGCTCGGGGCCTGCCGACAGCAAGGAGGCGACAGTGATCAACCGATTCGACCCTGAGCGAGAGGTCATCGTGGTGGGGGCCGGCCCGGTGGGCCTGACCGCCGCCCTGCTGCTGGCCGACGCCGGCGTGCGGACCACCGTGGTGGAGAAGGCCACGGCCCCCGGTGACCTGCCCCGCGCGATCAGCCTGCAGGACGAGTCGTTCCGGGTCTTCGACCAGCTGGGCATCGCCGACGCCCTCAAGGCCGAGTCCCTCCTGGACACCGGCAGCCGCTACTTCGGCCTCGGTGAGTGCCTGCTGGCCGAGGCGCGCCCCATGCCCTCCCGGCTGGGCCATCCCGCCAAGACGCAGTTCGACCAGCCGATCCTCGAGCAGCTGCTCTTCGACCGTGCCCTGGCCCACCCGGGCCTGGAGGTGCTGCTGGGCACCGAGGCAGTCCGGTTGTCCCAGGACGCCGACGGCGTCACCCTCGAGGTGGACTCCCCCGAGGGGGCCCGCACCCTGACCGCCAACTGGCTCATCGGCGCCGACGGCGGGCGCAGCTTCACCCGCTCCGCCCTGGGCATCGAGCTGATGGGCTCCACGCAGCCGCAGCGCTGGATCGTCATCGACCTGCTCAACGAGCCCGTCCAGCGTGACCCGTTCGCCGAGTTCCACTGCGACGGCGAGCGCCCCTACGTCCTCGTGCCGGGCCTCAACGGCCGTCTCCGGCTCGAGTTCATGCTCTTCGACCACGAGGACGGGGACGAGATGACCTCCCCGGACATGATCCGGGAGCTGCTCCGCCCGTTCCGCCCCTCGCTGGACCCCGCCGATGTCCGCCGGGCGGCCGTGTACGTCGCGCACCAGCGGGTCGCACGGTCCTACCGCTCGGGCCGGGCGTTCCTGGCCGGCGACGCGGCGCACCTGATGCCCCCCTTCGCCGGGCAGGGGCTCAACGCCGGTGTCCGCGACGCCTCCAACATCGCCTGGAAGCTCATCGAGGCGGTGCGAGGCGGTGCCACGGAACGGCTCCTCGACACCTACGAGACCGAGCGCCGGGTCCACGGGGCCAAGATGATGACGCTCTCGCGCCGCATCGGCGCCGTCGTCATGGCCACGCATCCCCTCGCCACCCGGGCCCGGGACCTCACGGTGCAGCTGCTGCGCAAGGCCCCGGCCGTGCACGCCTACCTCGCCAACATGCGTTTCGTCACCCCGCCGGACTACTCGGAGGGTCTCGCGGTCCGGCCCGACGCGCGGTCGGCGAACCTGCCGGGGGTGACCGTGGGGCGGGCGCTGGGCCAGCCCAGGGTCACCCCCGTCACGGGCGCCCCCGCCGCCGATGGCTCCCCCGGTTCTCCCGGCACCGCCGATCGGGCCGCGGGCCTCGACGCCTTCCTGGGCCGGGGCTGGTCGGTGATCGGACTGGGCGCCGACCCCGTCGGACTGGACCCGTACTTCACCGCGATCGGCGCCACGCTGGTCCGCCTCGATTCCCCCCGCGGCTCCGGGGCCCCGGCACGCCCGGACGGGGCCGGCGTCGTCCGCGTCCGGGAGGACCGCGAGACCCTGACCGCGGGACTGCCCGCGGAACCGGTGTTCGTGGTGGTCCGGCCGGACCACTACGTGGCCGCGGTGTTCACCCCCGGTGACCAGGACCGCGTGGTGCGGGAACTGCGCACCCACCTCGACGACCGCGTCCGCGCGGCCCGCCAGCCGACCGCCTGATCGCCCGCCCCGCCCCAGGCCCCGAACCACGTTTCCAGGAGGACCCATGACCGTCATCAGCACCCCGCCGGCCGCCCAGCCGACGAACGGCGACCTGTACTGGGCGGAGCACTACCCGCCGATCACCGAGGACGACGAGACGCTGCGCCAGATGGTCGCCGGCGCAGAGGCCCCGGTCCTGCTGGCCGCCGTGGCCACCGCCCTGCAGGACACCTCCCTGCTGCTGCCGGAGCTCTCCCCGCCGCTGCCGCCCATGGGGACCGCGCTGCAGCCCCACGGTGGCCTGGACGCCGAGCAGGTGGCCCGCGCCCAGGACCTGGCCCTGGAGGGGTTGCGCCGGCTGCGGGACGAGCGTCCGGAACCGGTGACGCAGCTCAGCACCGAGCAGGCCGACACGGTCCTGACCTGGTTCACCGGTGGCCGCGCCGCGCGGGACCCGAACTGGATGGGCCAGATGAAGCATGAGTTCGCGCTGGCGCCGGACCGCAACGGTTCCCCGGACTGGCACTACGACGACTACCGCTCGGACGCGGACAGGGCGGACACCGACGCGTTCGAGACCCTGATCGTGGGCGCGGGGATCTCCGGGATCGCCGCCGCCTACCGCCTCCAGGAGGCCGGGCTGCCCTACAGCTGGATCGAGGCCTCGCACCGCGTGGGCGGCACCTGGTGGAAGAACCACTACCCCGGCGTGCGCCTGGACACCCCCACCTACGGCTACAGCTTCTCCTTCGCCCAGCGCGTGGACTGGCCGCACCAGTTCGCCCAGGGCCACGAGGTCCTGGACTACCTGGAGACCGTGGCCGAGAAGGCCGGGTTCACCGAGCAGATCGAGCTGAACACCTCACTCGTGCGCGCCGTGTGGGACGAGGACTCGGCCACCTGGCTGGCCACCACCCGCACCGCCGAGGGCCGGGAGCAGACCCGTCGCTACAACGCGATCATGACCGGCGTGGGCCAGCTGGACCACCCGCACATCCCCGAGTGGCCGGGTCAGGACTCCTTCGGCGGCGCCCAGATGCACTCCCAGGAGTGGGACCACTCCGTGGACCTGCGCGGCAAGCGCGTCGCCGTGATCGGCAGCGGTGCCAGCGCCTACCAGATCGTGCCCGCGATCGCCGACGAGGTGGAGCGGCTGTACCTGTTCCAGCGCAGTGCCCCCTGGATGCTGCCGGCACCGACCTACCACGACCCGATGTCCGAGACCGCGGACTGGCTGCACGCCAAGGTGCCCGGCTACGGCCAGTTGTTCCGCCTCTGGGTGACCGCCGGCGGCGTCGAGGGCCGGATGCACATCGCCACCGCCCAGGAGGGCTGGGAGGGTGCGCCACTGAGCGTCTCCCGGGCCAACGAGGAGTTCCGCCAGGCCATCATCCGGCGCATGGAGGGGCAGTACGAGGGCCGCCCGGACCTGCTGGAGAAGGCCATCCCGCACTACCCGCCGTCCGCCAAGCGCATGCTGCGCGACAACGGCGTCTGGGCGGCCGCGCTGAGGTCCCGGCAGACCGAGGTGATCTCCGAGGGACTGGAGTCCTTCACCCCTCACGGGCTGGTGACCGGGGACGGTCGCGAGCTGGAGGTGGACGTGGTCATCTACGCCACCGGGTTCCGGCCCTCCGACTACCTCGACCCGATCGAGATCATCGGCCGCGGCGGCGTGGAGATCCACGACTACTGGGGCGGTGACGCGAAGGCCTTCGCCGGCATCACGGTGCCCAACTTCCCCAACTTCTTCATGCTGATGGGCCCCAACACGGGCGGCGTGGTGGCCGGGGGCCTGCACTTCATGATCGAGCGGGCCGCGGAGTACACGGTGGAGGCCATCCACCAGCTGCTCGAGCGCCGGGTCCGCGCCCTGGACCTGAAGCAGGAGGCCCTGGACCGGCACATCCGCTGGGTGGACGCCGAGAACTCCCGCATGACCTGGGGCCAGCCCTACGTGAAGACCTGGTACAAGAACCGCTTCAACCGCGTCTCCCAGGTGTGGCCCTTCCAGACCACCGAGTACTGGGGGATCACGGCGGGCGTGGCGGCGGACGACTACGAGTTCCTGGCGTGACGGGACCCGCCGGCCCGGTCACCGGACTGGACGCCGTCTTCCGCTACGCCCGCAGGGCGGACCCCGCCGACCGCTTCTCCGAACCGGCACCGGTGCGCCGGGACGGGGCCGCGTCCGGCACCGCGGAGACCGCCACCGCCTTCCCCCAGGCCCCCGGTGCCCTGAACGCGCTGCTGGGCGGGGCCAACGGCGAGCTGGAGCAGTCCGAGTCGGCGTTCCAGCTGCGGGTCCAGGCCCCGGACGGCGCCCGCGGGCTGCCCGTGGTGGTGTTCATCCCGGGCGGAGGGTTCCTCTCCGGCACCGGCAACGCCCGGTGGTTCACCTCCCCCGCCCTGGTCCAGGCCGGGCAGACCGTGCTGGTGACCGTGAACTACCGGATCGGCGCCCTGGGCCACCTGGGCCCGCGGGGTGACGCCCACGAGTCCCAGCGCCCGCTGCGTGACCTGATGGAGGCGCTGCACTGGGTCCGGGACGAGATCGCCGCCCTCGGCGGGGACCCGGGCAACGTCACCCTCGCCGGGGACTCCGCCGGCGCCTGGTACGCCTATGCCCTGGCCGCAGAGCCACGGGCCGCCGGGCTGTTCCGCCGGCTCGCGCTCATCAGCCTGCCCTGGGAACCCCCGCTCACCCCGGAGGCCCTCGGTGACCGGTGGGCGCTCATGAGCGCATCGCTGGTCGACTCGGGCGGGCTGTCCGAGGCTCCCCTCGACGCCCTGCTGGGCGCCCAGACGGACCTGGCCCGGGCCTACGCCGGCCGCGGCATGGCCCTCATGCCCGCAACCGGCGGTGCGCTCACCGCGGACCTGCACGACTACGCTGCCTCCGCGGCCCGGTTGCACGTCGAGTCCCTGCTGCTGCTGTCCACCTCGGAGGAGGCGACCGCGTTCCTGCGGCCCGCTCCCGAGCGGGCCTTCCCACCGGAGGCCGTGGACGGCTTCCTGCACGCCCGCTTCGAGGACCCGGCCGCCGTCGCCGCCTGGATCGACCGCAAGCGTCCCGGGGCCTCGGGCAAGGAGCGCATGGCGGAGGCGATGACCCTGCACCAGTTCCGGCTGGCCCACCTCGAACTGGCCGGTGCCGCCAGCGGCGCGGGCCTGGAGGTGCACCTCGGGGGGTTCTCCGTGCAGAGCCCGCTGCCCGGGGCCGGCAGCCCGCACTGCATGCCGCTGCCCTTCCTGTTCGGTGACCGGGCCTGCTGGGCGGACGCCCCCATGCTCGAGGGGCTGCCCCCCGAGGTCTTCGAGGCCACGGCCTCCGGGCTGCAGGAGTGGTTGCTGGGCTTCGTGCGGGACGGCCGGCCCCGCGCCGCCGGGGAGCAGGTGGCACCCTTCGCCCCCGAGGACCCGCGGCGCCTGGAGTTCGACGGCGACGCCCCGCAGGTGCGGGTGCCCGGGGAGGCGGGCCTGGTGGCCCGGCGCTGAGGACCCCGGAGGGCGACCGTGGCCCAGGACCGGGCCGGTCGGGACCACAGGAACGTCACACCACCAGGAGCGTCACACGAAGGAAGGGCGGGGCCGGACGGCCCCGCCCTTCCTTCGTGTGAGGAGGCACGGGAGACGCGGGGAGACGGGGTGCGGATCGCGCCGCCGACAGGTCCTCGGTGTGTCTCGGTATGTCCGCGCGCGTCCCCGCGCGTCGGCTCAGGCGTTCCCGGCGCCGAACAACCCGGTCAGCCGGCCGACGTCGGGCAGGTCCTGGAACGAGGCCACCGCGGCGGCGGCCTGCTCGGCCCGAGCGGCGTCGAGCCGCCCCGAGAAGGCGGCGTTGAGGCGGTACTTCTCCAGGATCTGCCCGTGGTCCAGGGGCGCATGGTGGACGTCCCCGAGCGGGGAGTCCACGCGCTCGCGGTGCACGGTGCCGTCGGACAACCGGACCTCCACCTCCGCGGTGAGGACCTCACCGTCGTCGAGGGTCCCCCGGATCTCGATGCGGTCCAGGAGCCGCTGGACGCGAGGATCAGCCATCGCCTCCGGGGCCAGGTGCTCGGGCCGGACGGTGCCGAAGGCGAGCGCCGCGGCCGCCGTGTAGTGGATGCTGAAGGCGGCGGACACCTCGGGACAGTCCCCCGCCTCGAACCTCTGCCCCACGAAGCCCGCCGCCGTGCGGGGGGTGACGTGGACGACCACGCGCTCGATCCGCTCGGCGCTCACGCGTGCGTCCCGCAGCAACCGGGTGCAGGCGTCCAGGGACGGCTGGGCCGCCCGGCAGCAGGACCACGGCTTGATCACCGCGTCGGCATAGAACGCCTCCCCCAGCCGCTCGAGCATCACCTCCGGGTCGGGGTCCGCGCAATAGGTCTGCAGGAAGCCGAAACGCCCGCCGATCGGGTCCTCGGGGCCGGTCACCCCGGCCGCCGCCATCTCCGCCGCGGTGATCGCGTTGCGGGCCGCGAAGGCCATGGGCAGCTTGAAGGCGCTGGCGTGGTCGAAGATGCTGGCGACGGTCCCGGCCAGCTGGTTCACGGCGAGGCCGAGGGCGTGCCGGGTGCGCTCCTCGTCGAGGCCCATCAGCAGGCAGGCGACGACGGTCGCCCCCACCCCGTTGACGGTGCCGGTGTTGTCCTGCCCGGAGTAGACGTCGAATCCCGAGCCGAAGGCCAGCCGGGCCGCGATGTCCTCCCCCACGAGCAGTGCGGTGAGGACCTCCCGGCCCGTGGAGCCCTGCCGCTCACCGAGCGCCAGGGCGACCGGCACCGTGGTGCCGGTGATGTGCGCGGCGACCTGCCGCCGGCCCGGCCCCTCGGCACCCACCGGTTCGAAGTCGAAGGAGCGCATCAGTGCCGCGTTGAGCATCGCCGCGTGGTGGGCCGGAAGGCGGCGGCCGTCGCCGAGGACGGTCGAGTCCGGCCGGCCGCCCCAGGCGGCGACACCGTCCACCAGCTCCTGCATGCCGGGGGCCCGGTGACCGGCGACGATGTTCCCCAGCCCGTCCAGCAGGCGATGGCGGGCCCGCCGCAGGACGGTGTCGTCGAAGTCCTCGTACCGCACCCGGTGGGCGTGCCGGACCAGTCGGTCCGTCAGGGTCCGTTCCGCCGTGGCGAGGCCCCCGGCCTCGCCCGCACCGGCCGCCATCTCAGGCGTCCGCCTTCGGCCCGTGACCGGCGTCCACGGTCTGGCGGGGCGTGTTCCGGGTGGCGATGCGCTTGGTCACCTTGAAGCGGGCACGCTCCACGTGGGTGTTCTGCATCCCCTCCGCCCCCTCGGGCACCACGCGGATGCAGACCAGGCCGGCCACGAGCACGGCGATCCAGAAGACACCCACCAGGGGCAGCCCGCCGGCGATCATCAGGCCCGTGACGATCATCGGGGTGAAGCCGGCGCCCAGGGTGGAGGCCAGCTGGTAGGACAGCGAGGCGCCGGTGTACCGCACCCGGGGCGGGAACAGCTCGGAGATGAACGCCCCGATCGGGCCGGCCAGGATGCCCTGGACCAGGCCGTTGCCGATGAGGATCGCGACGACGAACAGCCACGGGTCGCCACTGGTGAGCATCACCAGGATGGGCCACGCCAGCACGACCCCGGCCACGGCGCCGACGGTCAGGACGGTCCGGCGACCGATCCGGTCACTCATCCGGGCCGCCATGAAGGAGACGGCCACGGTGACCACCGCGGCGGCGCCCTTCCAGTTCAGGACCCACTCGCGGCTGATGCCGTCGTTGACCGCCTGGGCCACGCCCCAGGAGGTGAGGATGCCCTGGCAGGCGTAGAAGCCGAGGCTGGCGACCAGGGTCAGGGCCACGGTCCTGGAGTGGCGGGTGACGATCTCGGCCAGCGGGGTCTTCCGCGTCTCCTCGAGCTGTTCCGCCTCGGAGGCGAGCTTCTCGAAGACCGGGGACTCGGCGACCTTGAGGCGGACCACCATGCCGATGAGGATCAGCACGGCACTGAGCAGGAAGGGCACGCGCCAGCCCCACTCGAGGAAGGCGTCACCGGTCAGCGCCGACGTCGCGGACACCACCAGGGTGGCCAGCAGGCCGCCGGCGGGGCCGCCGGCGTTGGCGAATGCCGCCGCGAACCCTCGCCGGGAGGCCGGGGCGTGCTCCAGGGCCATCAGCGTGGCACCACCCCACTCGCCGCCGACGGAGATGCCCTGCACCATGCGCAGCAGCACCAGGACCACCGGGGACAGCCAGCCCAGGACCTCCGGGGTCGGCAGCAGGCCGATGGCGATCGTGGCGATGCCCATCATCATCATCGACACGACGAGCATCTGCTTCCGGCCCACCCGGTCCCCGAAGTGGCCGAACACCACGCCGCCCAGGGGACGGGCCAGGTACCCGGCTGCCAGGGTGCCGAACGAGGCGAAGAGCGCCAGCGCCGGGTCCAGGTCGGAGAAGAACACCTTGTCGAAGACGATCGAGGCCGCCGTCGCGTACAGGATGAAGTCGTAGTACTCGATGATCGAACCGAGCATGCTCGACCCGAGCACGCGGCGCAGGTCCTTGGTGTTCAGGGTGTCATTCGGCGCCGGCGGCTGGGCGCCGGCAGGGGTCTTCGGGGTCTGGTGCATGATGTCCAACTTCCGGGCGCCGGTTCGGCACGGGGGTGGCGGCCGCCGCCCGGGGGTCCGGGCAGCGGCCTCGTCAGGCTACGAGGGGATCGCGCCCGGGACGGGGCGCGCGTGAGGACGTGGGTCAGGCCGACGTCAGGCGGCGGACGACCGGAGGGATGCCGAAGTCGCGGAAGTCCAGGGGACGGTACTCGCTCCACATGTTCCACCAGTTGTCCTCGGCGCCCCAGATGACCGGCTCCCGGCCGTCGTCGTAGATCTGCTCCAGGTCCGTGTACAACTCCACGACGGCGCCGGAGTGCTCTACATAATAGGCCGCGATGTTGTGACCCGCGCCATGGCGGACGGGGCCCCAGATCAGGTCCCGGCCGACCTTGTTCAGCCGGTCACCCAGCTTGGCCAGGTCCGCCACCGACTGGGTCTGCCACGCGTGATGGTGGAAGGTGCCCTTGCCGGGCAGCAGCGCGATGCCGTGGTGGTCCGGGTTGCACCGCATGAAGTAGGCGTAGTCGTCACCGATCACGTCGGAGAGCCGGAAGTCCAGGACACGCTGCAGGAACTCCATCATGGAGCGCGTGTCGCGCGGGTGGAAGTTGAGGTGGCCGTAGCGGTCAGGGCCGAAGCCCTTCAGCGGGGCCACGTCCGGCTGGCGCCCGATCGTGATCTCGAAGACCCAGCCCTCCGGGCCGACGAAGCTGAACCCGTCCTCGACCCCGGCCGTGCGGGTCGACTCGACGAGGACCTCCAGGTTCTCGTCCTCGACGCGGCGGCGGATGGTCCGCAGGGCGTCGCCGTCCCGGGCGACCAGCCCGAGGGAGTCCACGCCGTTGACGTCCGACGCCCGGTAGATGAGCTCGTGGTGGACGTCGCCCGCCGCCAGGTAGGCGGCGTCCCCGGACTGCTCGGTCACGCGCAGTCCGAGCAATTGGGTCGCGTCCCAGATGGAGGCGTCGAGATCCGTCGTCTGGATCCCCACGTGGCCCATCTCGCTGATCAGTCCCCAGGACATGTCTGTTTCCTCATTCCTCTCGTGGCGGGTGACACCGGGCGTCACCCGGCCGGTCCGGCGTGGCTCAGTGGGCGACGGCGACGGGTCGGGTGGCCTGGTCGGCGGCCGGGATGCCGGCCTCCTCGAACAGCGCGCGGTACGCGCCGGTCTCGCCCTTGCCCTGCGCCTTGCGGTGGTCGAGCCCGCGGGCGCGCCCGACGGAACCGAGGTAGAACCGCTCGTAGAGCTCGTTGCGCGAGCCCAGTGCCGACCCGGCGAAGTCCCACGCGGTGCGGAAGATCCGGGCGCGCTCCCGGGCGGTGATGCCCTGGGCGCCGGGCAGGTAGCGTTCCACGAGGGGGCCCAGCCGGGGGTGGTCGAAGGCGGCCGCCGTGGGCGTGGCCAGCAGGTTGTGCGAGCCCAGGGTCTTGATGATGTCGTTCACCCGGGCCATCCACAGCGGCATCATGGTGCGCAGCGAGGAGATGTCGTCGTGGCAGAACCAGGCGCCTCCGCCCCAGTCCGAGGAGTTCACCTCGGCCGAGTGGACCACGGCCCGGGCGATGCGCAGGTAGGAGTAGATCTCGCCCAGCATCGCGGCGGTGTCCGGCTTCGTGTCCGTCCCGGTGGCCTTGGCCATCTGCACGCACAGGTCGTACGCGAACTCCAGCTTCACGCAGGCCCGGATGGCGGTCTGCTGCTGGGTGTTGCCCGTCGCCGTGCCCGCGTTGATCCGGTTGTAGACGTCCAGGTTGCCGTCGATGAACACCCGGTGCCAGGGCACCAGGACGTCCTCGAAGATCACCACGGCGTCCTGCTCGTCGAAGCGGGCGGAGAACGGACGGTCCACCACGTCCATGTCCACGGCGTACGGGTCGCGGCACACGGAGACCACGCCCGGGGTGTTCACCGGGATGGCGAAGGAGATGGCGTACTCCTCGTGGCCCGGACGGATCGGCGTGGCGGGGTAGACGTAGAGCTCATCGGCGATCGGGCCCAGGGTGGCGAGCATCTTGGCCCCGCGGACGACCACGCCGGCGTCGGTCCGGTCCACGACCCGCAGGGTCAGGTCCTCGTTGACGCCCTCGAACTCCCCGACGGACTTGTCGATGGCCGCGTGCACGATGGTGTGGGTCAGGGCGAGGTCGCCGTCGATCACCTCGCGTTGGTAGGCCGCCAGGCGGTCGTGGAACACGGGGTCGCCGTACTGCTCGAAGATGTCCCGCCGGGCGACATGACCGGCCAGCACCACGTTGACGTAGTCCGGCGTACGGCCGAGCATGCCCACGGAGTAGCGGGCGAGGCGGTCGAACGCCGCGTGCCGGCGGTCGATGTCCTGGGCGCTGCGCGGCAGCAGGTGCGAGACGTTCATCTGCCCACCGTGGGGGGCCGGCATGAGGACCTCGTCGGCGTGGGCGTGCTGGTAGTCGAAGTACCCCGCCATCCCCTCGACGGAACGCGCCATGGCCGGGTGGGTGGTGATGTCGACCTGCTCATCCCCCAGCCACACCTCGCGCCCGTCGTCCAGGCCTGCCTTGTACTGGGCTCCAGTCCTCGCGGTCATCTCGTCTCCCGTCCCTCTGTAGTGCATTTTGCACCAGATAATATTTTCTCTAGGCATGAGTGTACGAGTTCGATGTGAGCTAGGCAATACTTCCAAGCGAGCCGTGTGCCTCGGATTTGTGAGAATGCATTCTCCACACGGGCGCGCCAGCATATTTTCTGCTGTCCCATATGCAGAGTTCCCGCCTAGACTGGGTCCATGGCCAAGCGAACCGACGCAGAGACCCTGTCCAAGCACATCCGGGACGAACTGCGCACGAACATCCTCAAGGGGCAGTGGGCCCCCGGGGGCCGGCTCCAGCTCAACCAGCTCTCGGAGCAGTTCAACACCTCATCGACCGTGGTCCGGGAGGCCCTGACGCGCCTGGCCGGGGACCGCCTCGTGGTCCTGCGGCCCAATCGCGGCTTCTTCGTGCCGACGCTGTCCCTGGACGAGCTGCGGGACCTCACGGAGCTGCGCGTGGTCAACGAACAGTTCGCCGCCACGCTGGCGATCGACCGGGGCGACCTGGGCTGGGAGGGCGAGCTGATGGCCGCCCACCACCGGATGGAGAAGACCCCGAGCCGCGACGAGGACAACCGCCCGACCGCGGAATGGGCCGCGGCCCATCAGGCCTTCCACGCCCAGTTGCTGGCCGCCTGCGGCGTGCCGGTCCTGATCGACCTGACCAACACGCTGTCCGACCTGCAGCAGCTCTACAACCGCTGGGCCACGAGTGCGACCAACTGGTCCGGCCGCGACCTCTCGGCCGAGCACCAGGCGATCCTGGACGCCGCCCTCGCCCGGGACGCGGAGACTACCTGCAGCCTGCTGGCGGAGCACTACCGCGGCACCATCGAGGCGATCACCCAGCTCGGCGTGGAAGTGGGCCTGCCCGCGGCCTCGGCCTGAGCCGCCGGCAGGACGGGCACGCGCGGCCCCCACGACGATCCCCGCCCGGCCGGACCTGACCGGCCCGCCCGCCCGGACTGCACTACCCGCCCGGACCGCACCAGGGGACGGCGGGGACGGCAGGGGCCGGGAGTCCGTGCTCCCGGCCCCTGCGTTCCGGCTCGACGCGCCGGCCGCCTGCTCCCGGGACTAGCCCTCGGCCCGGTAGCGGGCCGGCCAGACGCCCTGCTTGCCCGGGGCCAGGATACCCGCCGGGTCGACCGCGTCCTTCAGCCGCTCCTGGAACCGGCGCACGGCGTGGTCGTTGTAGTCGAACCCGTCGGCGATGCGGTCCATGTAGTCCACGTGGCTGCGGTACGGGGCGTATCCCCGCCGGCGTGCGGCGTCGAGCAGGCGTTCGTACAGTGCACGCGCGCGGCCGAGCATCTCCTCGTTGCCGTTCTCGAAGTAGATCATGGTCACGTGCACCATGTGGCGCGGGTAGAGGTGGTAGCCGATGTACAGGTCGAACCCGTACTCGGTGTAGAGCTCCTTGACCTCCTGGTAGAAGTCCCACACCTCCTCGCCGCGGGCGGGCAGGATCGGCGCGGCGTCGATGTGCCCGCCGTTCTCCGCGAGGTAGTTGATCGTCCCCAGGGGCTTGAGCGTGGGCACCCCCGCCATCTGGGTGCGGTCCTTCTCGGCGATGTCCTGGTAGGCCACCCGAGCGCCCTCGGCGCCCTCGTACAGCCGGGCCGTGACGGTGAAGCCCTCGAGCCCGGCGAACCGCTCCCGGATGATCTCGAGCCGGCGCTCCGCCAGGCCCTTGTCGCCGTAGATGCCGAACTTCGCGTTCCACTGGCCGATGCCCAGCTCCTGGCGGATCTCCTCCAACCGCTCCGGCGGGATGGAGCCCTCCCCCTCGTACCAGCGGGACCGGGGGCCGTTCATGGTCACGGCACGGACCACGTTGCCGCACAGGGCGTTGTTCTGGATGACCTCCTCACGGCGCAGCTGGGTGAGGATGTCGATCAGCACCGGCATGTCCTCCTCGCGCTCCACGGTGACCTCACCGTTGACGTAGACCTCCGGCCAGGGCATCAGCCACAGGCCGATCCGGGTCACGACGCCGAGGTTGGACTGGGTGAACAGCCCGTCCAGCGTGGGCCCGAAGCCGCCCTGGAAGATCGGGCCGAGGCCGGTCCCCTCCATGGCACCCATACCGGTCCGCAGCAGCTCACCGTCCGGCAGGACGACCTCCATGCCGCAGATCTGCTTGGAGTGGTCGCCGAGCGGCGTCATGCCGTACCCGCGGTCCAGCGCGTTGCCGAGGACCGAGCCCCAGCCCAGCGCGGGCACGGAGAGCCAGACCTTCAACCCGCGCTCCTGGACGTACTCGTACAGGTCGAAGAAGGTGACCCCGGGCTCGACCACGGCATAGCAGAGCCGGTCGTCGACCTCGATGATGCGGTTCATCCGGCCCAGGTCGAGGGCGACCATGCGCTCCCCGCGCGGCTCCGGCCCGCCGTAGCCCAGGTTCTTCCCGCGGGAGAACGTCCACAGCGCCGTACCGGTCTCGGCGGCCAGCCGCACGAGCGCCTGCACCTGCCCGGTGTCCGCCGGACGCACGCCGGGCCAGGTGGAGCGGCCGGGGACCAGCGGGTACGGGTCCCGGTAGCCGTCCTCGGCGCCGGGACGGATCACGTGCTCGGCACCGACGATCTCCTCGGCACGGCGCAGGAACTCCTCCTGGCGGTCCTCGACCTCGGGCCCGCGGGCCACGGTCAGTTCAGTCATCTCCATACCTCTCTTACGGCAACTGGTGCGGGTCGCCCGCCGCGCGTCCTGCAGCGGCGGGCG
>NZ_DAOMPX010000017.1:27329-64699 GCF_035445025.1 Citricoccus sp.
ACCCGGTTCAGGGGGCCCGGGACCGCGGTCCCGGGCCGGGGTGGGGGTGCGGGCCTCAGGCCGGCAGCAGCGAGGTGGAGACCTCGGGCAGCCCCAGGTTCTCGCGGAACGTGGCACCCTCGTACTCGGTACGGAAGTAACCCCGCTCCTGCAATTCAGGGACGAGCTTGTCGCAGATCAGCTGGAAGCCGCCGGGGTTGAAGGGCGAGTTCAGGTTGAAGCCGTCACAGGCCTTGGACTCGAACCAGTCGACCATGCGGTCGGCCACCTGCGAGGGCGTGCCGGCCATCCACTGGTGGCCCGTGGAGCGCGCCAGGTCCACGATCAGCTCGCGCAGGGTCATCCCCATCTCCACGGACTTCATCCGGTAGATCTGGTAGCGGCTGCCCAGGGACTCGTCGTCGCGGAACCACTCCACCGGGATGCGCTCGTCATAGTCCAGTTCCGACAGGTCCATCCGCAGGTCCGCACCGACCTGCGCGCGCCCGTTCTCCAGGTGCACGTGGCGGCCCAGCTCGTCGGCCAGTTCCTGCGCCTGGGCCTGCGTGTCCCCCAGGATCGGCAGGATGCCGGGGATGATCTTCACGTGGTCCGGATTGCGGCCCTTGCCCTTGGCCAGCTGCTTGAACTTCGCGTAGAACTCGATCGAGGGCTGCTTGTTGGGCTGGGCCGTGTAGATCATGTCCCCGATCGAGGAACCGAGTTCCATCCCCGGGCCCGAGGAGCCCGCCTGCGCGAGCACCGGGTGCCGCTGCGGGCTGGTCGGCATGTTCAGCGGGCCCTGCACGCGGAAGAACTCGCCCTCGTGGTCGAGGGGATGCAGCCGCGTGCGCTCGAGGTACTCCCCCGACTCGCGGTCCACGATCACGGCCCCCTCGTCCCACGAGTCCCAGAGCCGGCGCACCACGTCCACGAACTCCGTGGCACGGCGGTAGCGGGTGGCGGGGTCCGGCGCCGCCTCCATCCCGAAGTTCTGGAAGCCGTCGGAGGAGGTCACGATGTTCCAGCCGGCGCGGCCGTTGGACATGTGGTCGAGACCGCACAACTGGCGGGCCACGTTGTACGGCTCGGCGAACGAGGTGGAGATGGTGCCCACCAGGCCGATGTGCTGCGTGCGGGCGGCCAGGGCCGAGAGCACGGAGACCGGCTCGTAGAAGCCGTTCATCTTGATGTCCCCGCGCAGCAGCGTGTTGGCGTGCACCACGTCCCCGAAGAAGATGGCGTCCAGCTTGGCCGCCTCGGCCATCTGGGTGAGCTCGAGGACGAAGTCCAGGTTGCCCAGTTCCTCCGCCCGGCTGCCCTCCATCCGCCAGCTGTCCTTGTGGTATCCCGCAGGCAGCATGAAGGTCGTCAGGATCATGTGCTGAGCCGGCTTGGAAGTGCTCATCTGGGGGTCGTCCTTTCCTAGACTCTGGTCCGGCACCCGGTCACGCACGGGGTCGGTGTGGCGCACGAGCCGCTGAGACGGCTGTCACACCTCCAGCATGACGCAACGGACGGCATTTTTCCACCCTGTTCGCAATTCTTACTTAAGAATATTTTCTTCTTGCGGAGTGCATGATCCATGGATACCGTGTGTCGGGATGCGCGCGGCAGGACGCCGCGACCGGCGGACCGATGGTGCGCCCCTGGCTCGACTCGTTGGGAGACCCTTGTGAACTACATCAGCTACGTGACCCCTGAAGGCACGGCCACGTGGGGCGTTGCCGCACAGGGCACCGTCCACGACCTCGGCCCCAGCGGGGCGAACCTGGCCGCCTCCCTGCACGAGGCCGTGGTCCGGGGCCTGTTCGGGACGCTGTCGGCCGCCGACCTGGCCTGCGCCCCCACCCATGACGAGCAGGACATCTCCTACCTGCCGTGCCTGACACAGCCGGGGAAGATCATCTGCATCGGCGTCAACTACCGCACCCACCAGGAGGAGTCCGGCAAGACGGGACAGACCGCGCCGACCGTCTTCACCCGTTTCGCCGACACCCAGATGGGCCACCTGGAGCCCGCGATCAAGCCCGCCTCCACCGGCAAGTACGACTACGAGGGCGAGATGGCCCTGGTCATCGGCAAGGAGGCCTGGCACGTGGCCCCCGAGGACGCCTTCGACCACGTCGCCGGCTACGCCAACTACAACGACTTCTCCGTCCGCGACTGGCAGAAGGCGGCCAGTCAGTGGATCCCGGGGAAGAACTTCCCCGCCTCCGGCGGCTTCGGCCCCTACCTGGTCCCGGCGGCGGACGTGGGCGACGTGCGGGAGCTGACGCTCGAGACGCGGGTCAACGGCGAGGTCCGGCAGCACGCCTCCGTGGCGGACCTCTACTTCGACATCCCCACGCTGATCGCCTACGTCACCGGCTTCACCCGCCTGCACCCCGGAGACGTGATCGTCACCGGGACCCCGGGCGGCGTCGGGCTGTTCTGGGGCGAGGACGGCCTGCTGGACGCCGGCGACGTCGTGGAGGTCGAGGTCACGGGCCTGGGCGTGCTGCGCAACACGGTGCAGGATGAGGCCGGCGACGGCGCCGCACCGGCGGAGGGCGCGGCGGCGCTGGCGCACGCCGGCTGACCGCCGCAGGATCACCGAGCGCCCCGGCGGGGCGCCCGGCGGACCACTCCGCCCGGGCGGCTCCCCGCCCGGAGGTCACGGCTCCCGGCGGACCACCCGGTCCAGGAAGTACCGGTGGAAGGACCAGTCGCCGGTGACCTCCGGGTGGAAGCTGGTGGCCAGCAGGTTGCCCTGCCGCACGGCCACCGGCACCGATCCCGTCACCAGCCCGCAGTCCACCCCGGACTCCAGCCGTTCGGACGGGACGGAGGCCAGCACCTCCACGCCCGGCCCGGCCTGCAGCACCGCGGGGGCCCGGATGAACACGGCGTCCACCGGCTCGGCGGACACCGCCGGGGCGGAGAGCCGGGCCTCGAAGGAGTCCACCTGGGAGCCGAAGGCGTTGCGCTGCACCGTGATGTCCAGCCCGCCCAGGCTCTGCTGGCCGGCGATCGGGTTCGCGATCCGGTCGGCGAGCATGATCATCCCGGCACAGGTCCCGTAGACCGGCAGGCCGTCGTCGATCGCGGCCCGCACGGCCGGGGCCAGGCCCAGCAGGCGGGAGAGCTTGTCCATCACGGAGGACTCCCCGCCGGGGATGACCAGGCCGTCGAGCCCCGCCAGGTCCCCGGCACCGCGCACCGGGGACGTGTGCGCGCCGAGGGCCGTGAGCACGCGCTCGTGCTCACGCACGTCCCCCTGCAGGGCGAACACCCCGATCGCGGGGGCCCGCCCCGCGGGGACGTCCTGGGGGCGGGATGCACCGGTGACGTGGGTCATGAGCCGGTCATCCCCGCCCCCGTGGGAGCGAGGGGTCGGACGGGGTGCCCGACGGCGCCGCTCACCACCCGCGTTCGGCCAGGCGGTGGGGAGCGGGCAGGTCGCCCACGTTGATGCCCACCATCGCCTCGCCCAGGCCGCGGGAGGCGTCGGCGACCGCGGCGGCGTCGTTGAACTGGGCCGTGGCCCGCACGATCGCCGCGGCCCGGGCCTCCGGGTTGCCGGACTTGAAGATGCCCGAGCCCACGAACACGCCGTCCGCACCGAGCTGCATCATCAGGGCGGCGTCGGCCGGGGTGGCGACGCCACCGGCGGTGAACAGCACCACGGGCAGCTTGCCCTCGCGGGCGACCTCGGCGACCAGCTCGTACGGGGCCTGCAGTTCCTTGGCCGCCACGTACAGCTCGTCCTTGGACAGCGCGGAGAGCTTGGCGATCTCGCCGCGGATGGTGCGGATGTGCTTGACCGCCTCGGACACGTCACCGGTGCCGGCCTCGCCCTTGGAGCGGATCATGGCCGCGCCCTCGGTGATCCGGCGCAGCGCCTCGCCGAGGTTGGTGGCGCCGCAGACGAACGGCACGGTGAAGTCCCACTTGTCGATGTGGTTGACGTAGTCCGCCGGGGAGAGCACCTCGGACTCGTCGATGTAGTCGACCTTCAGGGCCTCGAGGACCTGGGCCTCCACGAAGTGGCCGATCCGGGCCTTGGCCATCACGGGGATGGAGACCGACTCGACGATCTGGTCGATCAGGTCCGGGTCGGACATGCGGGCCACGCCGCCCTGGGCGCGGATGTCCGCGGGGACGCGCTCGAGGGCCATGACGGCCACGGCGCCGGCGTCCTCGGCGATCTTGGCCTGCTCGGCGGTGACCACGTCCATGATCACGCCGCCCTTGAGCATGTCCGCCAGGCCGCGCTTGACCCGGGCGGTGCCGGTGCGGGGCGAGCCCTGGCCGGAGTCCTCGATGGCCCCGGGGGTGGGGTCGGCGGGGTTGGAGGTGTAGGAGGCCGCGGACGACTCGGTGGTGTTGGACATCTGTTTCCTTTACGGGGGTGTGGGTGGAGTCTGCCGCCGAGGACGGGGCAGCGGGTGGGGGTGCTCGGTCAGGCGTTCCAGAGGCCGTAGGAGTCGGCCAGGTCGGCGATCTTCTGGGCGCGAGCCAGTCGCGGCAGGTACGAGCCGTCGCCCACGGAGGCCCCGGCCTGGTGTGCCTGCAGCATCTCCACGGCCCAGGAGACCTCATCCTCGGACGGGGACAGGGCGCGGTTGATGGAGTCGACCTGGTCCCGGTTGAGGCAGAGCCGGCCGGTCATGCCCATCGAGGCAGTGGTCCTGGAGGTCTCGACCACGGCCTCCTCGCCGTCGGCCGCCGCCGGGGGGCCGTCGATCGCGCCGGGCAGCTTGCCCACGCGGGAGGCGATGACCAGCCGTGACCGCGCGTAGGCCATGGCCATCGGGTCGTCGGAGATGCCGGTGTCCTTGCGGAAGTCGTTGGTGCCGAAGGCGAGCCGGAAGGTGCCGGGGGCACGGGCCACCGCCGTGGCGTTCTCCAGGCCCAGGGCCGTCTCGATCAGGGCGATCACGGGGGTGCCGGCCCGCATCCGCATGGCGGTCAGGGTGACCTGCTCGGGCTCCTCGGCCAGGGCCAGCATGACCCCGCGGAGCCCGGGGGCGCCCGAGAGCGCCTCGAGGTCCTTCTGCCAGTCGGGGGTGTTGATGCCGTTGATCCTGACCCAGGCGTCCATGCCGCCGTTGAGCGCGTCTACCACGGACTGCCGGGCGGCGTCCTTCTTCTCGTCCGGGACGGCGGCCTCGAGGTCGAACAGGACCGAGTCCGCCTCCGAGGCCAGCCCGGGCGCGAAGTCCTCCGGCCGGGCTGCATTGACCAGCAGCCAGGACCGGCTCAGCTTGGCGGGCAGGGCAGCAGCTCGTCGGTTACGCAAGGGCATGGCCTCCAGCCTACCGCCGCCGAAAGTTACTCACCCGTGTTCTGCCTCACGGCGCCGGTAGGCTTCGGGCCATGGCCGACGAGATCCCGATGCTGTCCCGCAGCGCCACCCACGGCCCCCTGCCGGAGGACGAGCTCGCGATCCTGCGGCGCATCCCCGGGCTGGGCCCGGACCGGGATCCGGGCCGGGGCGCCGAGCAGGGCGCAGGGCCTGGCACGGCCCCGGGCCCGACCCCGGATGCGACCGTGGTGCTCGACGGCACCACGGTGCGGCTCGGACCGGCGGCGACGGCGGCGGTGCTGGACCTGCTGGACCGCCTCGCCGCGGGCGGCCAGGTCTCCGTGGCGCAGCAGGACCGCTGGCTGAACACCTCGCAGGCGGCCCGGCTGGCCGGGGTCTCGAACACCTACCTGCGCCAGCTGGCCGATCGCGGCGAGATCCCCGTCACCTACCGCGGCACCCACCGCCGGATCCATCCGGACGACGTCCAGTCCTGGGTGCGCCGCCGCGCCGAGGCCCGCGCCGGCGAGGCAGGGCAGGACGCCGCCGCCGACGCCGGGGAAACGGACGACGCGTCCCAGGACTGAGGGTCCGCGCAGGTCAGGGCGGGGTCGCCGCAGAGGCCCCGGGAAGGGGCCGCGCAGGGGGCGGGGACACGCCCGCGCCGTGGGTTCCGCCGAGGGCGGACGACCCCCTCCACCCGGCGGAAGACCTTGGCCGGCGGGCCTCGGCATGAGAGGATTGATTTCTCAACCAAGTTTCCGCAGGCCACCGGCCCGCGGTACAGAGTCTGGTGAGAAAGCCGGTCTACTCATCCCCCCTCCGAGGGCCGGATCGCCGCCAGACCGGCCGGGGCCCACCCCGTTCTTGGGCCCCGGCCACCTCCTTGCCCGTGCCGTGCCCCGCGCCGGAGTACGATGGTCGGGTCATCCCGCGGACGCCTGACCACCCGGCCCGCGACCTTCCGCAGCACAGGAGTTCCATGAGCGCGTGCCGACCCCTGCGCCCCGTCGCGATCGCACTGGGCGCCGTGACGGCCTCCGTCGCCCTGGCCGGCTGCAACCTCTTCCCCAACCCCGCCGAGTCGCCGGCCGGTGGTGACGGCCCCCTGCCGACCGTCTCCGCCGAGGGGTACGTGGAACTGCCGCTGTACTTCGTGGCGCTGAACGGCGACTTCCCGCCGAACACGACCGGTCGCGACGTCGCCTGCCAGGACCTGCTGGTCCGCGTCACCTCCGTGCCGGTGCAGACGGAGGATCCCGTGGCCTCGGCCATCGGCTTCCTGCTCACCGATGAGCAGTACAGCCACGGGGACCCGGCCGTCACGAACTCCCTCGACCCCTCCGAGGACGACCTCGCCTACGCGTCCCACCGCGTCGAGGGGGACACCGTGGTGCTGGAACTGACCGGCGACCTCGTCAGCCGCAGCCAGTGCGAGTCCTACCGCATCCGCGCCCAGCTCAACCAGACGGCCGCCGCGGCCGCCGGGGTGCCGAACGCGGAGGTCTACGTGGACGGGGTGCTGATCGAGGACCTGTTCGGCCTCACCCCCCTGGAACTCGGCGAGGAGATCACGACCCCGGCCCCGGATGCGGAGCCGACCGACGAGGTCACCGAGGGCATGGGGGCCACCGGTTCCTGAACCGGCCCGGCCCTTCTCACCGGTGCGGTGGCGTTGCTAGCATCGGCCCGGTGATGGATCCTTCAGCGTTCCTTTCAGACCGCGCCCGCGGCGTGCGCCAGTCCGCCGTGCGGGACGTGTTCGACCTGGCCATGTCCCCCGGGCTGGTCTCCCTGGCCGGCGGCAATCCGTGGCTGGACGACCTCCCGCTGGAGGAGCTGGGACGCGTCGCCGACGAGCTGGTCTCCCGCCAGGGCCACCTCTCCCTGCAGTACGGGGCGGGCCAGGGGACCGCGGAGCTGCGGGACGCCGCCTGCTCGGTGATGGCCGCGGACGGCATCGAGGGCGCGGACCCGGAGCTCGTCGTCGTGACCCCCGGCTCCCAGGCCGGGATCGACACCGCGGCGCGGATGCTCGGGAACCCGGGCGACGTCGTCGTGGTGGAGGACCCGACCTTCGTGGGCGCGCTGAACACCTTCAACACCTGGCAGCTGGACGCCGTCACCACCCCGACGGACGAGGAGGGGCTGATCCCCGCCTTCCTGCGCCAGACCCTGCAGCGGCTGCGCGCCGAGGGGCGCCGGGTGGCCTTCCTGTACACGATCCCCTCCTACGCCAATCCCTCCGGTGCGCTCATGCCCGCGGCCCGGCGGGACGAGGTGGCGCGGATCTGCCGCGAGGAGGGCGTGCTGATCGTGGAGGACAACCCCTACGGCCAGCTCGGCTTCGAGGACGCCCCGGTCCCGCCCATCGCGGCGGAGCACCGGGACCAGGTCATCTACCTCGGCACCGCCTCCAAGATCTTCTCCCCCGGCGTGCGCATCGGCTGGGCGCTGGTGCCGCCGGCGCTGCTGCGCGAGTTCTACCTCTCCGCGGAGTCGGCGTACATCTGCCCCTCGGTGCCCAGCCAGATGCTCGCCACGGCCTTCCTCACCCGCTTCGACTGGCAGGGCCACGTCGCCCGCTGCGCCGTCGAGTACGCGCGTCGGTGCGACGCCCTGGTGGACTCCATGGAGGAGTCGCTGGACCCGCGGATCATGTTTGCCCGGCCCGGTGGCGGCTTCTTCGTCTGGGCCCGCATGCCGGACGGCATCGACACGCTGCCGCTGATGCACACCGCCGCGGAGGCCGGCGTCGTCTTCGTGCCCGGCGCGGCGTTCACGCCCGACGTCGGCCCGAACCCGCACTTCCGGCTCGCCTTCTCCTTCGTGGCCCCGGAGGTGTTGCGCGAGGGCATGCGCCGGCTGGCACCGGTGCTCAACGCGGCCCTCTAGCCCGGGGACAGGACGGGCCGCCCGTCCGGCCGGGGGCCGCCGCCGGGCCCGACTCTTACCTATCCTCATAGTGGCGTTCCCCGGGCGGGCGGTTACAGTGGAGCGGACCGGCTGCCCCAGCGGGAAGGACCCACGCCATGTCCCTGCGCAATGCACTGCTGGCCCTGCTCGTCGTCGAGCCCATGACCGGCTACGACCTCGCCAAGAGGTTCGGCTCCTCGGTGGGCAACGTCTGGCACGCCCCGGACTCCCAGATCTACCCGGAGCTGCGACGGATGACCCAGGACGGCCTGCTCGAGGCCGAGGAGGTCCCGTTCGGGCGCAAGGGCCGCAAGATCGCCTACACCATCACGGACGCGGGGCGGGAGTCCTTCCGGGAGTGGATGGACTCCGACCTCCAGTGGGCGCGGGACCGCGACCCCATGCACCTGCGGGCCGCCTACTTCGAGTACGCCCATCCACAGCGGGCCCGCGCCCAGCTGGAGGCCTACCGCGAGCACACCCGGCAGATCCAGGCGGCCTGGCAGCAGCAGATCGACGAGATCGACGCCGGCACCTCCGAGACCCTGGCCCGCCGCCTGCGGTCCGTGCCGCCGGAGGAGCACCACCGCACCGCGGCGTTCAAGCGCTACACCTACGAGGGGCTGGTCGCCCGGGCCGAGACGGAGATCGGCTGGGCCGAGCGCGGGCTGAGGCTGCTCGAGGAGCTCTATCCCCAGGAACTGTCCCAGGAGTCCTCCGCCGGCGCCCCGGCCTGAGCGGTCAACCGGCGGGCTTCACCGTGACGGCGCGGCGCCCGCCCGTCGCCCGGTAGGCCCCGGGGTCCACGGGGACGAGCCACCCGGGCCGCAGGGGCGAACCACCCGGGCCACGGGGACCCGCGCCTCAGCCCCCGTAGCGGCGGCGCAGGTCCGGTTTGCGGATCTTGCCCGAGGCGGTGCGGGGCATCTCGTCCACGAACACCACGGACTTGGGGACCTTGTACCGGGCGAGCCTGCCGTCCAGGTGCCGGATGACCTCGTCATCGGTCAGCTCGTGGCCCTCCCGGACCACCACCACCGCGCGGGGCACCTCGCCCCACCGCTCGTCCGGGACACCGATCACGGCCACCGCCGCCACGGCCTCCAGCTGGGCGATCTCCTGTTCGACCTGCGCCGGGTAGATGTTCTCCCCACCGGAGATGATCATGTCCTTGAGCCGGTCAGAGATGAACAGGAACCCGTCCTCGTCCCGGTAGCCCATGTCCCCCGTCTTCAGCCAGGTGCCGTCCTCGGCCTGCTCGAAGGACTCGGCGGTCGCGTCGGGCCGGTTCCAGTAGGCGGTGATGACGTTGGGGCCCTGGACCTGGATCTCCCCGACCTCCCCGGGAGGGCACACCTGCCCGAGCGGGTCGACCACGCGCACCGCGGTGTGGAAGTGCGGCAGTCCGCCGGACCCCTGCTTGGCACGCGAGTAGCGCGCCGGCAGGACCGTGGCGCCGGGCGAGGTCTCGGTCATGCCGTAGCCCATGGCGATGGACAGCCCGCGCTCCTCGTAGGCCTCCAGCACCCGCATCGGCACGGCGGACCCCCCGCAGGTCAGGATCCGGAGCGAGGACAGGTCGGTGGCCTTCCAGTCGGGGTGCTCGGCCAGCAGCTGGTAGGTGGTGGGCACCCCGGCCATGCTGGTGATCCGGTGCCTGCCGATCAGCTCGAGGACCCGCCCGGGCTCGAACCGGGGTTCCAGGACGAGGGTCCCGCCCTTGAGCAGCGTGGGCAGCGCTCCCATGCCGAGGGAGGCCACGTGGAACATCGGGGCGATCATCAGTGCCCGGGTCTCGCTGGTCACGTCCAGGTCGGTGAGGACGTTGAAGGCGTTCCACGTCAGGTTGCCGTGCGTGAGCATGGCGCCCTTCGGTTTGCCCGTGGTCCCGGAGGTGTAGAGGATCAGCGCCAGGTCGTCGAGGTCCACCGCCACGTCCGGGCGCACCGGGTCGCCGCCGGCCAGCAGTTCCTCGTAGTCGAGGGCCTCCAGGTCCCCGTCGCGGCGCTCGACGGCGGCCGGCGGGCCGTCCTGGACGGTCGCCAGGGTCCCGACGCCGGCCCCGCGGCTTCCGGCGACGGCCAGCGGTTCCAGCGTGGCCGAGGCGATCAGCACCGTGGCCCCGGAGTCCTCCAGGGCGAAGGCGATCTCCGGCGGGGCCAGGCGGGTGTTCAGGGGCACGAAGACGGCGCCCAGGGAACCGGCCGCGAACAGGGTCTCCAGGAACGAGGGGTGGTTCTCGCCGAGGTAGGCCACGCGGTCACCGCCCCGCACGCCGCGGTCGGCCAGGGCGTTCGCCAACCGGTCGATCCGGGCCGCCCACTCGTCATAGGTCAGTTCGCCGGCCGCGCTGATCACGGCGGTGCGCCCTGCGGACTTCACGCGCCTTCGGTGGATCCAGTCGCCGATCCCACGGTTGAACATTCCCGACTCCTCTGCAGCTTGACGTGCCCTGTCCGCACTCCCCTCAGTGTGGAACATTTAGTTGAGTAATTCAATAGTTATTGTGGACATTCAAGCGTCGCCCAGGGGGACACGCAGGCGTTGGGCACCACCCGCACCGTCGGGGATGGGTCGTCGGGGATCGGCCGTCAGGGATGCACCGTCCGGGCCGTGCCACCGGTCACTGGCGGACCAGGTCCTCCACGGACGGCGCCTCGTCGATGAGGCCACCCTCCACGGAGAGGTCGATGACCTTCTGGAGCGACTCGATGTCATGCTCCTGCGGGAAGCGCGGCATGGTCAGCTGCTCGATCACGTCCGCCTCGAGGGAGGTGTACTCGGGCAGGATGGCCTTGGCCGCGTCCGGGTTGTCGGTGGCGTACTGCTGGGACTCCTTCATGGCGGTCACGAAGGCGTCCACCAGCTCGGGGTCCTGCTCGATCATCTGGTCCGTGGTGAAGTAGCCGGCCACCGACAGGTCCGGGATCGGGTCCGCGTACTGGGCGAAGATCCGGCGCGCACCCGCGGCCTCGGCGATGGTCACGAAGGGCTCCACGGCGCCGATGGCGTCCACGTTGCCGGCCTCCAGCTGGCCGACCATGTCCGGGAAGGCCATCTCCACGTACTCGATGGTCTCGGCGTTCCCACCGTCCTGGCGGATGCCCTCGGAGATCACGGTGTCGTTGATGTTGTTCAGGGTGTTGACGGCGATGCGCTTGTCGTCGAGGTCGGCGGCGGTCTTCACGTCCGAGTCCTCGGGGACCATCACGGCGGCGAAGTCGTCCTCGGAGTCGCCCGTGGTCTGCGGGCCGGTGGCCACCAGCTTCAGCGGCAGCCCCTGGGCGCGGCCGATGGCCAGCGAGGTGACGTTGGAGAAGCCGAAGTCCATCTGCCCGGACTGCACGGCCGGCACGATCGCGGCCCCGCCCTGGGCCAGGGTCAGGGTGACGTCGAGGCCGTGCTTCTCGAAGATGCCCTCCTCGACGCCCAGGTAGATCGGCGCGACGTCCACGATCGGGATGACCCCGACCTCGACCTGCTTCAGGTCACCGGCGGCGGCGGACTCGCTGCCGGACCCCTCCGTGGCGGCCCCGGTGGTGGCGCCACCACCGGACGGCGAACCGGATCCACAGGCGGTCAGGGCCAGCAGTGCGGCCGCGCCCACGGCGGCCAGTCGGACATTCCTCATCATCGGGTGCTCCTGGAGTGTGACATGCGGTGATCCGCGACCGCAGGAGCGGCCGCGAGGCTGGGGCGAGGGGGTCGTCCAGCCTGTAAGGTGACTCACACTCTACTCAGCCGTCACAATGGCCAACAAGAGAATTCCATTAACGATCTCAACTGTTCTACGGATGGAGAGCCATGCAGGACGACGGTCAGACACTCGCCACCGCCGAGGAGTTCCACAGCCTCGCGGTGCGGCGGTTGCTCAGCCGCCACGGCCGTCTCTGGACACAGCAGGTCTCGGCCGACCACACCTCCATCCAGTTCGGCCTGTTGCTGTGCCTGGCCAGGTCCGTCGGTGGACTGTCCCAGTCCGAGATCGCCGAGCAGCTGGCCGTGGACCGGGCCACCCTGACCGAGCTGGTGCACCGCATGTCCGCCCAGGGCCACGTGACGGTCTCCCGCGACCCCCGGGACGGCCGCCGCCGGGTGGCGACCCTGACCGACTCCGGGCGGGACCTGCTCCGGGAGCTGTACCACCCCGCGCTCGAGGTCAACGACCAGCTCTTCACCCCCCTGACGGCCGAGGAGACGGAGCAGCTCACCGCGCTGCTGCGGCGCGTCCTGGCCCACGACACCGGCGCCCCTCCCCACCACGACCCGGCCTGACCGGGGCCGCCCGGCAGCCCGGCGGTCCGGCAATCCGGGAGCGGTGGAACCAGTCTGCCGGGCAGCGGGCTGTCCGGCCCGTGCCGCCCCGGCGTCCTGCGCAGACCGCGACGCCCCCGCCCGGTCGGTCCAGGGCGGGGGCGTCGTGGTGGTGTGAGCGGGTCACGTACCGGGGGCGTGGGCGTCAGCTCACTGGGAGCCCTCCCAGTACAGGTTCTCCACGTCCGGGTCGTTGCTGATGAAGCCGTACTTCACCATCAACCGCCCGGCCTCCTCGATCTGCTCCTTGCGGATCTCGCCGGAGAGCTTCTCCATCTTCAGGTTCTTCGCCGCCTCCTCGGGCAGGCTGATGAACTCGGGCAGCAGGGCACGGGCGCCGTCCGGGTCCTCGTCGGCGGCGGCCAGCGTCTCCGTCATGGCGTCGACGAACCGCTGCGTGAGTTCCGGGTTCTCCTCGGTGAACTTGCCCGAGCTGAACGTCACCATCGTCGGCATGCCGGCCACCGAGTCCTGGAAGGAGTACCCCACCAGCTGGTTGTTCTCGTTCGCCAGGGAGCTGGTCAGGAAGGGCTCCGGGACCCAGATGGCGTCCGTGTTGCCGCGCTCGAGCTGGGCCGGCATGTCCTGGAACGGCATCTCCGAGAACTTGATGGCCGAGGGGTCGCCCCCGGCCTTGGCGACGGACTCCATGATGGTCAGGTCGCCCTGGGTCTTGAGGGCATTGACCGAGACCGTCTTGCCGGCCAGGTCCTCCCAGCCCTGGATGCCGCTGTCCTTGGTGGTCACCACGCCCGCGATGTCCTCGCCCTCCTCCAGGGAGTTCGAGTAACCGGCCACGATCTTCATGTCCAGGCCGCGGTCGTTGGCGTTCATGACCGAGTTCGGGTTGCCCACGCCGAAGTGGATCTGCTCGTTGGCCACGGCCGGGAGCATCGCGGCACCGGCGTTGGACGTGGAGAGCTCCACCTCGATGCCGTGCTCCTCGAAGATGCCCTCCTCGATGCCGTACTGCACGGCCACGGACGGGGCGATCGGCAGCACGCCGACGATCACCTTGTCGAGCTCACCCGAGGCGCCGCCGGACTCGGTACCGCCGGACGCGGCGGCGCCGGGCGAGCTCTCCCCGCCTCCTCCGGACGGTGAACCGGAACCACAGCCGGTCAGGGCCAGCCCCGCGACGGCGGCGGTGGCCAGCAGTGAGACGAGCTTCTTCTTCATGGTTTCTCCTGCGGGGGTGCGTACCGGCTCGGGCCGGGAGGGGGTGGAGTGGGGCGGAGTGCCTGGAGGCGGGTGCCTCAGGCGTAGAAGCGGGCGAGGAAGGTCGCGACGACGGCGGGGCGCTCCTCGCCCTCGATCTCGATGACGGAATCGACGACGATGTGCAGGCCGTTGCCCTTGACCTCCTGCACGTCGGCGATCGAGCCCTTCATGCGGATGCGGGAACCGACCTTCACCGGGGAGGTGAAGCGGACCTTGTCCAGGCCGTAGTTGACCTTGGTCCTGACGTCGGAGACGTCGAAGAGCTCGGACCAGAAGGGGATGATCATGGACAGGGTCAGGAACCCGTGGGCGATCGGGGCGCCGAAGGGGCCGTCCTTGGCGCGCACGGGGTCCACGTGGATCCACTGCTGGTCGTCGGTGGCGTCCGCGAAGGTGTTCACCATCTGCTGGGTGACCTCGCGCCACTCGGTGACGCCGAGGTCCTTGCCGGCCAGGGACTTGGCCTCCTCGAACGTGACGACGAGCCTGGACGTGGGGGTGGTGGTCTCGGTCATGGTTTCCTCCTAGGAATGTGTTCTACATCACAATGGTTGATGAGCGCAATGGTTTTGGGTCACGAGCGGCGGACCGTGACCGTCCGGTGATGGATGGGGCGTGGCCCTCAGACGAAGGCGCCGACGCCGGTGACGGCGCGGCCCACGATCAGCGCGTTGATCTCGTGGGTGCCCTCGTAGGAGTAGATGGCCTCGGCGTCTGCGTGGAACCGGGCCACGTCCGTGTCCAGGGTGATGCCGTTGCCGCCGCACACCTCGCGGGCCAGGGCCACGGTCTCCCGCAGCCGCAGCGAGGTGTACATCTTGGCCAGCGCGGAGTTCTCGTCCTTGAAGACCCCGGCCGCCTGCTGTTCGGTCAGCTGCACCACCATGCCCAGCGAGGCGGTGAGGTTGCCCAGCATGATCGCCAGCTTCTCCTGCACGAGCTGGAACCCGGCGATCGGCCGGCCGAACTGCTCGCGCCCGCGGACATACCGCAGGGCCGCCTCGTAGGCACCGGCCTGGGCCCCCACGGCCATCCACGCCACGTCCGAGCGCATGTTCCGCAGGCAGCGGGCCACGTCCTTGAACGAGTTGATCCCGTGCAGCCGGTCGGCCTCGGTGACCCGGACGTCCCGGTACTCGATGTGGGCGTTCTGCATGATCCTCAGCGAGGCCTTGTGCGGGATGATCGTCATGGTCACGCCCTCGGCATCCCGCGGGACCAGGAAGCACTTGACCTGGCCGTCGGCGGTGTCCCGGGCGAAGGTCGCCACCACGTCGGACACCGAGGCGCCGCCGATCCACCGCTTGGCGCCGTTGATGACCCACTCCCCCGTGGCCGCGTCCCGGGTGGCGGTGGTGGCCAGCCCACCGGCCACGTCCGAGCCGTGGTCCGGCTCGGTCAGCCCGAACACGCCGGTCAGTTCATAGGTGCGGATCCTCGCGTCCAGGTCCCGTGCCTGCTCCGGGGAGCCGCCCAGGGTGCAGACCGTACGGAACAACCCGGCCTGGGCGTTGTACAGCGTGCCGACGTTGATGTCGCAGCGGGCCAGCTCGAAGTTGCGGAACCCCGTGAGGATGTCCCGGACGGGCTCCCCGGCCTCGCGCAGCACCGGCGGGTCCATCAGCTCGAGGCCGCGCACCGCCTCGAGCAGCTCCGTGGGCAGCTCGGCCCTGTCCCAGGCGTCGTTGAGGTGCGGGTGGACGGTGGAGCGCAGTTGCTCGCGCAGGTCCGTCAGGACCCTCCGCTCGGCCTCGGTCAGCCGCTCGGCGAAGCCGTAGAGGTCGGACGGGATCACGGCCCCGACGGCGACCGGGCGCCCGGCGCTCATGCCGCACCGCCGGCGGCGGTGCGCTCGCCTGCGGAGGCGCCCCGGCCGGCGTCGCCGGTTCCGCGTTCCGCGCCCAGGCCGAGCAGCGTCACCGCGTTGTCCTTCAGGATCCGCGGGCGCACCTCGTCCTTGAGCGGCAGGTCGGCGAAGGCCTTCAGCCACTGGTCCGGGGTGATGAGCGGGAAGTCCGTGCCGAACAGCACCTTGCGGGAGAGCACGTTGTTGGACTGGCGCACCAGCGACTCCGGGAAGTACTTCGGGGACCAGCCGGAGAGGTCGATGTACACGTTGGCCTTGTGCGTGGCGATGGAGTTCGCCTCGTCCTGCCACGGCACCGAGGGGTGGGCCATGATGATCGGCAGCCCCGGGTGCTCGGCGGCCACGTCGTCCAGCAGCAGCGGGTTCGAGTACTTCAGCTTGATCCCGCGCCCACCCGGGAGCCCGGCGCCCATGCCGTTCTGCCCGGTGTGGAAGATGCACGGCAGACCGATGCGCTCCAGTTCGGCCCACAGCGGGAAGTACTGCTCGTCCGAGGGGTCGAAGCCCTGCACGGAGGGGTGGAACTTGAACCCGCGCACGCCCAGTTCCTCGGCCTGGCGACGGGCCTCGGTGATCGCGTCCGGACCGGTGCGCGGGTCCACGCTGCCGAAGGGGATGAGCACGTCGTTGTGCCGCGCGCAGCCCGCCACGAGGTCGTCGATGGAATTCGGCAGGTGTCCCAGCTGGGTCCGGGCGTCCACGGTGAAGACCACCGCGGCCATCCCGTGACCCCGGTAGGTCTCGGCGATCGAGTCGATCGAGGGAGTCCGCTCGGCGGCCTTGAAGTACTTCGCCGAGGCCTCCATGATGTCGTCCGGCATGGCCACGTGGCCGCAGTCGTCGACCTCGAGGTGGACGTGCATGTCCACGGCGGTGATGGCGTCCACGTCGACGGCGCATTCATAGCGCACGGGGGTCTGTCCCATGGTTCCTCCTGGGTGCGATTGCTGGGTGATGACGGGCGGTGGCGCCCGGTCGGCAGGCGCCTTGTCGACGGGCGCCCGGCCGGCGGGCACCCGGCCGGCGGGTGTCCGGCCGGTGGGTGCCGGGCGGACTACTTCCCGGCGGGCTCGGGCCGCAGCTCGGCGGGCAGCTCCGGCATCCGCTCGCCCACGGACTGCAGGTTGGCCTCGAGGATGGCCTTGCCCTCGGAGAGCATGGTCTCGTAGTCCCAGCCGCCCTCGTGGTAGTCGGTGGTGACGGCCTCGGGGTGGGACCAGACCTGCAGGCGGTCCCCACCCACGCCGATGGCCTGGCCGGAGATGCCCGCGGCGGCCTCGGAGGACAGGAAGGCGACCAGCCCGGCCACGTCCCGGGCGGGACCGAAGCCGAGGTCCTTGCGGAAGAACTCCGGCATGGCCTCGCCGCGCTCGTCGGCCTCGACGGCCTTGGCGAAGAACGGGATGGTCTTGGTCATGGCGGTGGCGGCCACCGGGATGACGGCGTTGACGGACACGCCGGCCTTCTTCATCTCCAGGGCCCAGGTGCGGACCATGCCCACGATCCCGGCCTTGGCGGCGGCGTAGTTGGTCTGGCCGAAGTTGCCGCGCTGGCCGGTGGGCGAGCCGATCGTGACGATGCGCCCGGCCACGCCGTTCTCCTTGAAGTACGCGAAGGCGGAGCGCACGCAGGTGAAGGTGCCCTTGAGGTGGACGTTGATGACCGCGTCGAAGTCGTCGTCGGTCATCTTCAGCAGGGACTTGTCCCGCAGGATGCCGGCGTTGGTGACGAGGATGTCCAGCCCGCCGAAGGTGTCCACGGCGGTCTTCACCAGCTGGTCGGCGGTCTCGGACGAGCCGACCGGTGCGACCACGGCCGCGGCCCGGCCGCCGGCCTCGGTGATGGAGGCGACCGCCTGGTCGGCGATCTCCTGGTTGACGTCGTTGATGATGACCGCGGCGCCCTGGCGGGCGAGCTCCTGGGCATAGGCCAGGCCGAGTCCTGCGCCGGAACCGGTGACGATGGCAACCTTGCCGTTGAGGGACATGGCTTCTCCTTCGGGGGTGACGTTCGTGGGGTGAGGTTCGCGAGGTGTGCTGCTGGCACCATGACAGCCCATACCGTTGAGAAAGTCAATGATCTAATTTCGCCATGGCCTGAGGGGACCGCACCCGGAGGGGTCCGGACGGGGCGGCGGCGGATCGAGCGCCGGGCTGCGCTCCGGTCCGGCGCCCGGCCGAACGCCTGTCCGAGCACCCCTCCCGACGGCGGTCGATCCGGGGCTCACCAGCCAGCGCGCATCACCGGGAGGGGGTCTACACTTGAGAACATCAATGGTTGGCCGAACGTCACGAGGACCCCTATGTCGACATCCACCCACCGGGGCGCGCCCGCCCCGGACGCCTTGGCGGATCAGGGCACCGAGCGGTTCCTCGCCGGTGAGCTGGCCCAGCAGATCCAGTTCCTCACGGCCCGCGCCCGGGGCCGTGGCTCAAGTCACGCCAACCACATGCTGGCACCGCTGGGCATCAAGGTCCGCCAGTACTCGGTGCTGTCCCTCGCGGCCAGCGGTCTGAAGCCCTCCCAGCGCGAACTCGGTGAGTTCCTGGCCCTGGATCCCAGCCAGATCGTGGCCCTGGTCGACTCCCTCGAGGCCCTCGGCGCGGTCCAGCGCGAGACGGACCCCCGGGACCGGCGCTCCAAGATCATCGTCGCCACCGACGCCGGCCTGGAGCTCTTCGGGAAGGCCCGGGAGATCCTGCTCGAGTCCGAGGACGTCACCCTCGGCACCCTCTCCGCCCGGGAGCGGAAGCAACTGCGCGGCCTGCTGCTGAAGATCGCCTTCTAACCTCACCGGCACCCCCACACGCCACGACGCCGGCCGCGCACCCAGGGTGCGCGGCCGGCGTCGTTGTCCAGGGGCCAGCCCCCTGCCCCCAGCCGTCAGCGTGGGGACACGGCACCGCCGCCCGTGAGGATCTCCTCCATCCCCGCCCGCTCCGGCGTGGACAGGTAGCGCTCCAGGGAGTCGTCGAGCTCCTGCAACCACGGGGTGTGGTGCTCGCAGGCCATGGTCCCGGTCATCACCGAGCGGTGCGGCTTGTCCCGGTAGGTGAGGATGTTCTCCTTCTTGTCCTGCTTCCAGGCCAGGAAGATCCGCACGACCTCGTCCAGGTCGAACATCGGGTAGTCCGTGGCCTCGATGAGGTCACGGATGTAGTCGGCCTGGAACCGCACGTCGTCAGCGTCCCCGTCGAGTCCCTGGAAGCGCGCGCGCCACTGCTTCAGGTGGGCGGCCCGCTCCTCGGCCGGGGGCAGCTTCGCCCGGCCCATGATCAGGTCACGGACGTACCAGGCCTGGGCGTCGAACATGTTGAACGTGAACCACTGGTCCTGGGCACCCAGGTAGTACAGCTTGGGATTCTTCTGCCACACCACGCCTCGGTACAGGCCGGCGGGATAGATGGTGTTCGGCGAGGACAGGGCCAGGTCCGAAGACAGGAACGGGTACTTGTGGAGGTAACCGGTGCACAGGATCACCGCGTCGAACTCGCGGGTCTCGCCATTCGAGAAGCGGACCGTCTCACCGTCGACGCGGTCGATGCCCGGCAACTCCTCCATGCCCTCGGGCCAGGCGTAGCCCTGGGGGCGGCTCCGGTAGCTCATGGTGACCGAGCGCGCGCCCATCTTGAAGGCCTGCACACCGATGTCCTCGGCGGAGTAGGACGAACCGATCAGCAGGACGCGCTTGTCCGCCAGCTTCTCCGCACCGCGGAAGTCGTGGGCGTGGTGCAGGGCGCCCGGGAAGGTCTCGATCCCCGTGATGTCCGGGACGTTCGGGAAGGAGAAGTGGCCGGTGGCCACGATCACCCGGTCGAACTCCGAGGAGGAGGTCGTCTTCGAGCGCAGGTTCTCCACCGTGACGGTGAAGTTGTCATCCTCGCGGTTGTACTGGACCCAGCGCACGGCGGTGGAGAACTGCACCTTCTCCTTGACGTCCGACGTCCGGACCCGGCCGTCGATATAGTCCCAGAGGGCCTCACGCGGCGGGTAGGACGAGATCGGTCGGCCGAAGTGCTCGTCGAACGTGTACTCGGCGAACTCCAGGGCCTCCTTGGGCCCGTTCGACCAGAGGTTGCGGTACATGGAGGAGTGGACCGGCTCACCGTACTTGTCGATGCCGGTGCGCCAGTTGTAGTTCCACTGCCCGCCCCAGTCGTCCTGCTTCTCGTAGCAGACGACCTCCGGGATCTGCACTCCCTTGCGCTGGGCGGACTCGAAGGCCCGCAGCGCGGCAATCCCGCTCGGTCCTGCCCCGATGATGGCGATGCGCTGTTTGGACACAGCTTCCCTTCCGGCCCCACGGCCTTTGTCTCTCTCCTGCGGTGACGGGTCGGGTGGAGGCAGTCCTCTCCGGGCGCACCGGCGCCCGGGCCTCAACACCGCGACCTCACGTCGCGCCCCGGCCCACCACCCGGTCAGGGCGGCACTGAAGGCCGAGGACGGAGCACCCCTTCGGGTGCCGTTATGTCAACCACCCTACCAAGAATTCGCCATTGCAAAGGAATCGTGTCGCGCCAGCGGCCGAGGCGCAGGCCCCACCGGGCAGTTACGACCTAATATCAATCGTTGACATTCTCAACGCTTGAGTGTTGCATGGGTCTTATCGTGATCCAGCCCACAGAGCGAAGGAGTCCCATGAACATCGGCATCGGCACCTACCCCCGTCGTCGGGCCACCGTGCGACCGGAGGCCGTGGCCATCGAGTTCGAGGGCGCCACCACCACCTACGGCGAGTTCAGCCAGCGGGTCACCCGCCTGGCCAATGCCCTGCAGGGGCTCGGCGTGGTGCGCGGCGAGCGCGTGGCCTACGTGGGGTTCAACCACCCCTCCCTGCTGGAGACCTTCTTCGCCGCCAACCTCTTCGGCGCCACCCCGGTGCTGGTCAATCCCCGGCTGTCCCCCACCGAGGTCGAGTTCATCGTGACCGACTCCGAGGCCAACGCCGTCGTGTACGGCCGGGAGGTGGCCGACGTCGCCGCCCACCTGGCCGAGCGGCACCCGCGGTTGACGCTGGTGGCGGCCGAGGGCCCGGAGGGACCCGGGCTGCGCTACGAGGACCTGCTCGCGGGGGCCTCCACCGCCGAGGTCGAGGCCGACGTGGACGATGACGACGTCGCCCTGTTCATGTACACCTCCGGCACCACGGGCCGCCCCAAGGGCGCCATGCTGACCCACCGGAACCTGACCTACCAGTACCTCAACGCGTTCACCGGCACGGACCTGCGCCAGGACGAGGTGATGCTGTCCGTGGCGCCGCTGTTCCACATCGCCGGGATGAACATGACCACGATGCCCACCTTCATGATGGGCGGGCGGATCATCATCCACCGGCAGTTCCGCCCGGCCGACGTGCTGGCCGAGATCGAGCACTCCCGGGTCACCGGCACGTTCATGGTCCCGGCCATGATCGACCTGCTGGCCGAGGCCGCCGGTTTCGCCGGCACGGACCTGTCCTCGCTGCGCTCGATCATGGTGGGCGGCTCGCCCCTGAGCGAGCGGTCCATCCGGACGTGGACCGAGCGCGACGTCAAGATCGTCCAGGGCTTCGGCATGACCGAGACCGCCCCCGGCGTCTGCCTGCTCGAGGCCCAGGACGCCCTGTCCCACGCGGGCACGGCCGGCCGCCCGCACTTCTTCTCCGAGGTCCGGCTCGTGGACCCGGCCACGGGCGGGGACGTCGGCACCGACCGGGCCGGTGAGGTCTGGGTCCGCGGCCCCCAGGTCATGAAGGGCTACTGGAACCGCCCGGAGGCGACCGAGTCCGCCCTCGCGGACGGCTGGTACCACTCCGGGGACATCGCCGTGCGGGATGCCCAGGGGTACTTCACCATCAAGGACCGCATCAAGGACATGTACATCTCCGGCGGTGAGAACGTCTACCCCGCTGAGGTGGAGAACGCCCTGCTCTCCCTGCCCGCGGTCCTGGAGGCCGCCGTCGTCGGGGTCCCGGACGAGCGCTGGGGCGAGACCGGGCTGGCCTTCGTGGTGCTGCGCCCGGAGGCGCGCACCGGGGCCGACGTCCCCGGCGGGCCCGGGCTGCGCGACCAGCTCAGCGCCCGCCTGGCCCGCTACAAGCTGCCCCGGGAGGTGCTCGTGGTGGAGGAGCTGCCGCGCACCTCCACCGGGAAGATCCGCAAGAACGTCCTCCGGGAGCGCACCCAGCCGGTGCCGGCCTCCTGACCCCGGCCCGTTCCTGAACCCCGCCCGTCCCTGAACCCCGCCCGTCCCTGAACCCCGCCCCTTCCCGACTGGAGAGCATCATGACGACCGTCTCCGCACAGCACACCGCGCCCGACCTCGACGCCCTCGATCCGGGGGTCAAGCGCCGCGAGGCCCGCCGGGTCATCCTGTCCAGCTACCTGGGCTCGACGATCGAGTTCTACGACTTCCTGCTCTACGCCGCCGCCTCGGCCGTGGTCTTCCCGGCGGTGTTCTTCAGCGGCCTGGACCCGTTGACCGGCACGATCGCCGCCTACGGCACGTTCGCCGCCGGCTATCTGGCCCGGCCTCTCGGCGGGGCGATCTTCGGCCACTTCGGTGACAGGCTGGGGCGCAAGAAGATGCTGGTGCTGTCCATGCTCATCATGGGCGTGGCCTCCACCCTGATCGGCCTGGTCCCGGGTGCGGCGCAGATCGGCGGCTGGGGCGCGGTCATCCTCGTGTTCCTGCGCGTCTGCCAGGGCATCGCGGTGGGCGGTGAGTGGGGAGGCGCGGCGCTGATGGCGCTGGAGCACTCCGAGTCCGGCAAGCGGGGCTTCGCGGCCTCCTTCACCAATGCCGGTGCTCCCACCGGTGCGGCCCTGGGCACCTTCATCCTCGGCACCTTCTCCGCAGCCCTCCCGCAGGAGCAGTTCCTGGCCTGGGGCTGGCGCGTGCCGTTCCTGCTGTCCTTCGTGCTGCTGATCATCGGCATGGTGATCCGCGCCCGGGTCAGCGAGTCCCCCGTGTTCACCGCCGCCCTGGCGAAGGCGGAGGCCGAGGAGGCCTCGTCCGCCCCCAAGCCGAAGATGCCGCTGCTGCAGGTGCTGCGCCGGCCGAAGGCCCTGTTGCTGACGATGTTCGGCGGTGCCTCCGGGTTCGGCCTGCAGGTGCTGCTGTCCACCTTCTCCGTGGGTTACGCCACCGACGCCGGCAACGCCCGGTCAGACGTGCTCTACGCCTTCGCCGTGGCCTCGGTCATCTCCATCGCCTTCGTGATCGGCTTCGGCCGCGTCTCGGACCGCTTCGGCCGCCGCCCCGTGATGATCGCCGGACTGGTGCTGTTCGTCATGTTCCTCACCCCGTTCTTCACCATGCTGCAGTCCACCAACTGGTTCGTGCTGACCCTGGCCTTCACCATCGCCCTCGGCCTGCACGGGATGCTCTACGGCCCGCTGGCCGCCTTCATCTCCGAGCAGTTCGGCACCGGCGCCCGCTACACCGGCGCCTCCCTGGGCTACCAGCTGGCCACCCTGATCGGCGCCGGGTTCACCCCGACCATCCTGGCCACGCTCTACGCCGGCCCCGGCGGCGGCACCTCCGTGGTCCCGGTCATCGGCTTCCTGGCCGGCATGGCGCTCGTCTCCGTCATCGCGATCGTGCTGACGCGGGAGTCCAAGGACCTCGACCTGACCACCCACGAGCACTGAGTTCCGGGCCCGGTACGGTGCGCCCTCTCGACCCCCGGCCGGGCGCACCGTACCGGCCATCGGCGGCACTGACCGCCCCGACCACGACGGATACCACCATGACCACCACGACACCCACCGGCCTGGACCACACCGGTACCGGCGCTGACACGACCACCGAGGCTGCCGGCGTCGACCGGCTCCGGTCCACCCGCCTGGCGCACCAGATCCAGTTCCTCACCGCGCGCGCACGATCCCGGGGCACCGGTCACGCCAACACCCTGCTCAAGGCGGAGCTCGGGCTGAAGGTGAGCCACTTCTCGGTGCTGTCCGTGGCGGCGCACGGGACCAACCCGACCCAGCGGGAGCTCAGCGAGTTCCTCGACCTCGACCCGAGCCAGGTGGTGGCACTCGTGGACGTGCTCGAGCAGCGCGGCCTCGTGGAGCGGCTGACCGACCCGAAGGACCGCCGCTCGCGCATGATCGCCGTCACCGACGAGGGCCACCGGGTCGAACAGCTCGGCTATGAACTGACCGAGGCCTCCGACCAGGAGGTCCTGGCCAATCTCTCCGCGGCCGAACGCGAGCAGCTGCGCGAGCTGCTGACCCGGATCGCGTTCTGACCGCCCGGCCCGCGGACCACCACGTGGGGGTGGCCCTCCCCGGTCCCGGGTACCAGGACCCGGGAGGATCGCCCCCGACGCGGTGTGCGGATCAGTTCGCGTAGGTGTCCTGCAGCGTGCCCTCGTCCGTCCACAGCGCCACGGAATCGCCGCCGTTGTTCAGGACGTTGGCGGCGCCGCCGTTGTAGTAGTCGTCCGGGGCGTTCGTCCCGGGACCGGTGTAGACGCGCAGCTGTTCGCCGGCCTCCAGCTCGTAGCCCTCACCGACCTCGAGCACGTTGTTGGCGGCGTCGCGGAGGAGCCAGCCGGAGACGTCCACGGTGTGGTTGCCGGTGTTCTCCAGCACCACGTGCTCGCCGGTCTCGGCCTGCAGGTCCTCACCGGGGACGTCGTTGACGGAGTCGGCGATCCGCACGCCGGTGTTCTGGGGGAACGCCTTCAGGCCACGCTCGTAGCGGGAGAACTGGATGGGGAAGTCACCGGTGATCCGGTCCACGCCCAGGGCCGCGGCCTCGTCGTAGGCCTCGGTGGAGTTCACGGTGTAGACGCCCAGGCCCAGCCCGGCGTCCTTGACCCGCTGGGCCCCGTCCTCGTCCAGGGTGCGGTAGTTCGTGCCGAAGGAGTCGGCGAAGGTGGCGTAGCGCTCCAGGGTGGCCGCGTCCGGCACGGTGCCCACCAGCTGCTGCAGCGGCACGTCCGGGGCGATCTCGGCGAAGCGCTGGTTGGAGGCCTCGTCGAAGCCGAGCACCTCGATCTTGTCCGCCTCCAGCAGCTCGTTCCACTCCTCGTCCTCGGCGAGGGCCTCGGCCACGACCTTCTCGATGCCCGGGGAGTTCACCGGGGACTTGATCTCGATGAACACGCCGGTGTTGCGGGTGGCGATCTCGGCGGCGGCGTCGAAGTGCGGGATCCTCTCCCCCGTGTACTCCTCCGAGAAGTAGGAGCCGGCGTCCAGCTGCTGCAGCTCGGCCCAGGTGAAGGACGTGATGGGGTCGTCCTCGCGACCGGGGAAGACCTCCTCCACGTTCGTGGTGCGGGCCGGGGTGTTGTCGTGGAAGAGGAACGGCACACCGTCCGCGGAGAGCTGCACGTCGATCTCGAAGAAGTCCGCTCCGGACGCGCGGCCGTCCTCGAAGGCCGCCACCGTGTTCTCCGGTGCGGTCCCGGCGGCTCCACGATGCCCGATGAGCACGGGGGCGTCCTGAGGGGCCGGGGCCGCCGCGGCGGGACCGGACAGCGCGCCGCCGGTGAGGACCGCGGCGGACAGGGTCACGGCCAGGGTGGCCGCGGACGAACGGCGCCGGGTGCCCGGGCGGCGGTTCTGGGTCGGGTTGGGGGTCACGAGGATGCCTTCCTGTCGTGGCCCGTGCCGGTCCCCGCGTCATCCCGTCGCGGCCGGCCGGGCCCATGCCCGTCCACCCTTCTCGTCCCGGTTGACGATCCGGGGCCCTCGAGGTGACGTCCGGGTGAAGCCCCTCCGACGTCGACGGCCATTCCAGGTCGCCTCGACTCCGCGGGGCGGGTCGGGGCGAGGCGGGGTGGGGCGAGGCAGGGGCAGTGCTGGGTGGGGCGGCCCATCATGGTCGAGAGGACATGTCACCCCGGGGGACCCCACGGACATGTCCTCCGAGTCCGGATGAACGGCCGCCAAGGGCACCGGGGGATCAGGATGAACGGCCGCCAAGGACGCCGGGGGATCAGGATGAACGGCTGCCGGGGGTGCCGGTGGATCACCCTCGCCGCCGAGGGACGCCGTGCTGTTCCAGAATGGCCTCGAACCGGCACCGGGTGAACAGGTCGGGCCAGATCCACCGTGCCATGCCATACCCCTGCCGGCGGATCGCGTCCTCGCGGTGCTTCTCCCGGATCAGGGCGTCCTGCCCCACGGGGCCACCGGCCCCGGGACGCGCCAGCCGCCCCGTGTACTTCACCAGTCCGTCGAACTCGGCGGTCAGGCGGATGTCCTCCCAGTAGAAGTCGGTCCGGGCGATCAACGTCCCCGCCGTGTCCAGCACCGCGTACTGGAGCTCAGGCACTACGAAACCCGCCTCGTGGATGACGGCCCGGCTCAAGGACTCCCCCACCGACTCGGACCGGGCGTCGGCGAACGCCCACTGGGCATCGAACCGGGTGCGCTGGGCGGCGGAGGGCAGGAGCTCCCGCGCACGACCGGCCATCAGGTCGGCAGCGGCGTGGTCGCGCATAATCGCATCGGCCGCGGCGGTCCCCGTGCTCAGCGGTTCGCTGCCGAAGACCAGGGCCATCGCCGCCGGCAGTGGATCCACCCGCACCCGGCCCAGCACCGTACCGTCCTCCAGGCACACGCTGACCCGGGTGTGGGCCGGCGGTGGCGATCCGTCCGTCGCCGCGCCGGCACCGGCCCCTGCTGCCTCCCCGCCCGGTGCGTTCCAGTGCCGGTGCACGCGAGGAAGCACGGGGACCCGGCCGTCCCCGTTCATCAGGCCCTGCGTACTGAGCTCGGCGACGGTCTTCAGGACCTCGTGCTCGTTGACGTAGGGCGACACCTGCCGCCGCGTCCCGGAGTCACCGCGGTGCACCGCCCGGACGTGGAGAGTGGGGACCTGCTCGACCACCGGGTACCCCAGGAGCCCGAGCGCCGTGGCCCCGCAGAAGGTGACCGGCCGGCGTCGGGAGTCCGCGAAGGCCACGGCACCCACCCGGTGACGGTCCTGCCGGGACAGCAGCAGCCACCGCCGCGTGGACGCGTACGTGCCGGGAGCCAGACGGACCAGCTCTCCCCGCTGGGCCCGGCGGGCCAGCATCCGGGCGGAGCGGCCCCCGTCGCTCTCGGTAGGGCGGATCAGCAGGGGCTCGGCGTTCGCAGGGGACGTCACCCGCCCATGCTGACTGGTCCGAGGTGCCCGCGGGGACGCTGTCCACAGCGTGTGGACAGTGATGATCCGGGTTCAGGAGACGCGTCACGCGCCGTGCCCCGCCGGATGAGTCCTCTCGATGATGACGGACGCCGGGAACCGGCCCCCGGGAACCCGGCGCCGGCCCGCGCACGGACATCGGCCTGCGCACGGGTGCCGGACGCCGGGGGCTGGAGGACGGACGACGACGGCCGGCCACCTCGGGAGGTGACCGGCCGTCGTCGGGAGGGCACGCGGCCAGGGCCGCGAGGCGGGCTCAGCGGCTCAGGCGCCGGCCTTCTCGAAGCGCACGTCCGGGTGCCTCTCCTGCAGCTCCTCGAAGGTGAGGCCGTGCAGCTCGCGCACGGTCACCACGCCGGAGGGGTCCAGCAGCAGCACGGCCCGGTCCGAGTAGATCCGGGACACGCAGCCCACGCCGGTGAGCGGGAAGGTGCACTCGGCCATCAGCTTGCGGTCGCCCTTCTTCGTGAACAGGTCCATCATCACGTAGGTGTCCTTGGCGCCGATCGCCAGGTCCATGGCACCGCCCACGGCGGGGATGGCCCCGGGCTTGCCGGTGGACCAGTTGGCCAGGTCACCGGTGGCGGAGACCTGGTAGGCGCCCAGCACGCAGACGTCCAGGTGGCCGCCGCGCATCATGGCGAAGGAGTCGGCGTGGTGGAAGTAGGAGGCACCCGGCAGCTCGGTCACCGGGATCTTGCCGGCGTTGATCAGGTCCTCGTCGACCTGGTCACCGGTGGCCTCCGGGCCGAAGCCCAGCATGCCGTTCTCGGTGTGCAGCGTGACCTTCTTCTCCGGGGAGAGGTAGTTGGACACGGTGGTCGGCTGGCCGATGCCCAGGTTCACGAAGGAGCCCGGCGCGATGTCCTCGGCGATGACCCGGGCCAGTTCGTCCTGGGTCAGCGGGGTGTCGGTGCTGCGGAACGCCTGGACGTCCGCGGCCTCGGTGGTCTGCTCGCTCATCTCGCTCGTCCCCTTCACTTCTGGGCGGCCAGCTCGGCCGCGGTCTTGGTGGCCATGCAGGGCTTGGACCGCCCGGCGGCCAGGGCCTCGCGCTCCTCGCGCTCCTTCACGCCGGAACCGGTCGGGATCCCCACGACGGTGTCCACGTAGATCCCCGGGGTCACCACGTGCTCCGGGTTCAGCGGCTCGTCCAGGACCTCGTCCACCTGCACGATGGTGTGCGCGGCGGCGGTGGCCATGACGGGCCCGAAGTTGCGGGCGGTCTTGCGGTAGACCAGGTTGCCGTACGGGTCGGCGGCGTAGGCCTTGATCAGGGCGAAGTCGCCGCGGATCGGGGACTCCAGCACGTAGTGCTTGCCGTCGATCTCGCGGACCTCCTTGCCCTCGGCCAGCTGGGTGCCGTACCCGGTGGGGCTGAAGAAGCCGCCGATGCCGGCACCGGCGGCGCGCATGCGCTCGGCCAGGTTGCCCTGCGGCACGAGCTCCAGCTCGATCTCGCCGGCGCGGTACGCCTCGTCGAAGTGCCAGGAGTCGGACTGGCGCGGGAACGAGCAGATGATCTTGGCCACCCGCCGCTCCTTGATCAGCAGGGCCAGGCCGGCGTCGGCCTGCCCGGCGTTGTTGTTCACCACGGTCAGGCCGGTGGCACCGGAATCCATCAGCGCGTCGATCAGCTCCATCGGCTGGCCGGCGTTGCCGAATCCACCGATCAGCACCGTGGCGCCGTCGGTGATCCGGGAGACGGCCTCGGCAGCCGTGTCCACGAACTCAAGCATCGTTCCTCCTTGGGAAGGGTTGGTCTGTCAGGTCGGGTCTGGCCCACGACGCCGGCCGGCGCCCCGCGCTGCGAACGCGCCGGCCGGCGTCGGGGACCGGACGGGGTCAGCGGGCGTTGACGTTCTCCAGCACCACGGCGATGCCCTGGCCGACGCCGATGCACAGCGCGGCCACGCCCCAGCGGTCGCCGGACTCCTCGAGGCGGCGCGCCAGGGTGCCGAGCACGCGGGTGCCCGAGGCGCCGAGCGGGTGGCCGATGGCGATGGCCCCGCCCCAGGCGTTGACGATGGACAGGTCCACGCCCCAGGCGTCGGTGCAGGCCAGGGACTGGGCGGCGAAGGCCTCGTTGAGCTCCACCGCGGAGACGTCGTCCCAGGTGATGCCGGCCCGCTCCAGGGCCTTGTTGGCCGCGTCCACCGGCGCGTAGCCGAAGTACTGCGGCTCGTTGGCGGCGGTCGCGCGGCCGGCGATCCGGGCCAGCGGCTGCAGGCCCAGGATGTCGGCGGCCTTGTCCGAGCCGAGCCAGGCGGCGGAGGCGCCGTCGTTCATGGGCGAGGAGTTGCCGGCGGTGATCATGCCGTTCTCCTTGCGGAACACGGTGCGCAGCCCGGCCAGGGACTCGGCGGTGGAGTCCGGGCGGATGGTCTCGTCCCGGGCCAGGTCCACGTCCGGCACGGCGACGGTCAGGTTGTCGTACTTGCCCTCGTCCCAGGCCTTGGCGGAGAGCTGGTGCGAGTTCGCGGCGAACGCGTCCATCCGCTCACGGTCGATGCCGTACTTCTCCCGCAGCTGCTCGGTGGCCTCGCCCAGGGAGACGGTCCACTCCTTGGGCATGTTGCGGTTGACCAGGCGCCAGCCGAGGGTGGTGTTGGCCAGCTCCAGGTTGTGCATCGGGAAGGGACGCTCGGTCTTGGGCAGGACCCACGGGGCACGGGACATCGACTCGACGCCGCCGATGAGCATGAGGTCGGCCTCGCCGGTGTTGATCTGGCGGGAGGCGATGATGGCGGCGTCCAGCGAGGAGCCGCACAGCCGGTTCACGGTGGTGCCGGGGATGGAGGTGGGCAGCCCGGCCAACAGGGTGGCCATGCGGGCCACGTTGCGGTTCTCCTCGCCGGCGCCGTTGGCGTTGCCGAAGACGACCTCGTCGATCCGCGCCAGGTCGCTGCCGGCTCCCGTGCCCTGGGTGTCCGGGGCGTCGGGCAGCAGGCCGGCCAGCTTGGGGGCGCGCTTGACGGACTCGCGCACGACGACGGTGGCCAGGTCGTCCGGGCGGGTCTTGGCCAGCGCGCCGCCGACCTTGCCGAAGGGGGTGCGGACGGCGTCGTAGATGTAGGCGTCAGTCTGGGCAGTCATGGGATGACCTTCTCTCTGTTCGAACGACAGGCTACTGCGGTGGGCCGGGGACGGTCTGGGAGCCCGGGGAGGGCGACCGGCCCGGCGACGGTGGTGGGCTGCGGTGGGAGGTCGGGGTGCGGGTGGGGGCCCGGCCCGCCCCTAGAGCTCCTTGCCGGCGGCGAGGTCCTCGTCCACCTGGGTGAAGACCTCCTGGGCCAGCTTGAAGGCGATGTTGGCGGCGGGCACGGAGGAGTAGATGGCGGTCTGCAGCAGGATCTCCTTGATCTCCTCGCGGCTCAGGCCGTTGCGCAGCGCCGCCCGGATGTGCATGGCGGCCTCCTCCCAGTACCCGCCCGAGACCATCGCGGAGATGGTGACGGCCGAGCGCATCCGCCGGTCCAGGCCCGGGCGGGTCCAGATGGTCCCCCACGCGTACCGGGTGATGAGGTTCTGGAAGTCCTCGGTGGTCTCGTCCTTGTTCGACTCCGCGCGGTCCACGTGGGCGTTGCCCAGGACCTCGCGGCGCACGGCCATGCCGGCGTCGAGGACGTCCTGGCTCGTGGCGGACATGTCGTGCCCGATGGGCTGGGCGGTCTGCTGGATGTTCTCGCTCATGGAAGCTCCTGCTCTGTGAGGTCTCGTGCCGCGGGGGAATCGGGGTCGGGCGACGCGCGGGCCCGCACCTGCGGGGGCGGCGTCCCGCGGTGCGCGGGGGTGGCGTCCCGGGTGGGGCTCAGCCGGCGCGGACGGCCCCGAAGTGCTCCCGGAGGATGCGGGCGGTGTTCTCCGGGTCCTCGGTGGGCCCCTGGTGCGCCACGCCGTCCAGCACCACGGCGGTGCCGTGCTGGACCCCGGCGGCGATCTGCTCGGCGTCCGCCGGCGGGCAGACCCCGTCCACCGCGCCGTTGACGGCCAGGATCGGCGTGGTGATCTCGCCCAGGCGCTCGCGCACGTCGAACTGCGCCAGCGCCTCGCAGATCCGGGCGTAGGAGAACCGGTCGGCCTCCTGCAGGGTGTGCAGCAGGCGGGTCGAGCGGGCGGGGTGCTTCTCGATGAAGCCCGGGGCGAACCACTTCTCCGCCGAACCGGCGACCATGGACGGGGTGCCGGCCTTCTCGACGAACGCCGCGCGCTCGCGCCAGGCCTCCGGCACGCCGATCTTCGCGGCCGAGCAGATCACGGCGATGCCGTCGAACAGGTCGCCGTGGTCCAGGCCCAGCTGCAGGGCCACCTCGCCGTTGACCGAGACGCCGGCGTAGTAGACCTTGGCGCCGGCCGGGATCGTGCCGCTGGCGTGCTGGGCCCGGACCAGGTCCGCCACGGCGTTGGCCAGGTCGGCGATGGAGGTCGGCTCGTTGTGCGCCGGGGACTCACCGTGACCGGGCAGGTCCCAGCCGATGACCTGGAAGCGCTCCTCCAGCAGGTTCGCGGTGTCCTGCCACAGGGCATGCACCCCGGTGCCCAGGCCGGCGCCCACGAACAGGACGTCCTGGGGCTCTCCGAACGAGTCGACCTCGTTGGTCAGACGGCTCGCGGTGATCTCTGGTGTCGTCACTGGTGCTCCATTCCTTGTTCCTTGGGCTGCTGACGTCGTCGTCAGTCGTCGGGGTTCGTCGGTTCTCGTCGGCCGCCACCGGGCCTGCACACGCGGATCCGGCTGGGCGGGGGTGGTCGGTGGTCGGTCGCTGCTCGTGGTCCTCGGAGAGGCTCAGTCCTGGCCGGCCGCCAGGAACCCGCCGGCCGCGGCCACGAACCGGTCCACCAGGACCCCTGCCTCCCCGGTGTACTCCGCCGGGTCGAGCAGGCCGTCGAGCTGCGCGTCGGAGACGGACGGCGGCAGCTCGGCGCGCAGCAGGGTGCGGAAGTCGGGTTCGTCCGGGCCGCCGCCCAGGCTGCGGTCCACGATCGCCTGGAGCCGGGCCTTGCCGGATCCGGGCTCCCCACCGGCCTGCTCCTGCAGCACCGGGGCGAGCTCGGCCATGAGTCGTTCGGAGACCAGCAGCGGGCCCACGCGGTTCAGGTTCTCCGCCATCCGCGCGGTGTTCACCCGCAGTCCCGAGACCAGCTCCGCGGTCCGCTCGGCCGCGCCCCCGGCCTGGCGCATCAGGTGGCGCAGGGCCGGCCACTCGGCGTGCCAGCCCCCGTCCGGGCGTTCCTCGTTCGCGGCGCCGGCGGCGGTGAGCACCTGGGCCAGTGAGCCCGGTGCGGACAGGGCGCCGGAGTGGATCATCACGGAGAGCACGGGGTTCTGCTTGTGCGGCATCGCCGAGGACCCGCCGCGACCGGCGGCCAGCGGTTCACCGAGCTCCCCGTTCTCGATCCGGGCGGAGACCAGCACGTCATTGGCGAGCTTCCCGCAGGCGGCCACCACCTCGGCCAGGGCCGCGGCGATCCCGGTGACCGCCATCCGGTTGGTGTGCCAGGGCCCGGCCGGTGCGGCCAGCCCGAGCCGGTCCGCGAGGCGCTCGACGAGTTCGAAGGGGCCGAGGCCGGCGTCGAGGGTCCCCTGGCGGTGCGCCGAGGCCACGCGGCCGGACAGGGCCGCCATGGTGCCGGCGGCGCCGCCCCACTGGATCGGCAGCGCGGTGGTGGCGGCCTCCAGTCGCCGGCCGGCCTGGGTGAGCGCGGTCAGCCAGCCGGCGGCGCGCAGCCCGAAGGTCGAGGGCAACGAGTGCTGGGCCAGGGATCGGGCCACCATCGGGGTGTCCCGGTGCGTCCGCGCCAGGTCCACGAGGGCGGCGACGGCGGCGCGCAGGTCCGCCAGGATCGTCGCCGCGACGCGGGCGGACATCCGCATCATGGCGGTGTCCATGATGTCCTGGCTGGTGGCGCCGACGTGCAGGGCCCCGGTGACGCCCGCGTCCTGCGGGGCGGCCTCGGCGGCGCGGGCCCGCATGGCCTTGAGCACGGGGATCAGCGGGTTGCCGCCGTCCTGGCCGGCGTGGGCCAGCGCGGCGAGGTCGTACTGGGCGGGGTCCGCGCAGGCCTGGGCGGCGCGGGCGTGGGCGGCGGAGGTCATCCCCGCCTCGGCGAGCACCGCGGTCCAGGCGGCCTCGACCTCGAGCAGGTGACGCAGGTAGGCGGTGTCCGAGGACTGCGCGGCCACCATGGTCCCGGCGGAGAGCGGATCCAGCAGGCCGACGTCGGACTCCGGGTCCCGGACCGGGCGCGCCTCCGCGGCGTCCCGGACGGACTGCGACGCCGGCACGGCCCGGTCACTCGGACCCGGCTCGGCGGTGGAGGTCTCCGTCAACGCTGCTGGATCGGTCATCGGGTGGCGGGCTCCTGGGTCTGGCGGGTGTCTGGCGACGGGTCTGGCGGAGGGTGCGGACGGGCGTCCGGCGCGAGTCCGGACGGCGTCCTGGGGGTCGGCCGGAACGGGCCGGCCCCTCCTAGGCTATCGGCAACGATGGCCCGGTGGCCCGGATGCGTCCGCAGAATACCTGGAGCGCATCCGGGCCACCGGGCCCGTCGTCAGCGGGGCTGTGCGGTACGTCTCAGCGTCCGGCACCCCGGTGCGGGGGGATGCCGGACGCCGCCGCCCAGCCGGGCGCCGAGCACGGGGGTGCTCAGGCGTGGTCCGGGTACTCGATGCCCGGGAACTGCAGGAACACGGTCTCCTTCTCGCCCTGCAGGTGCACGTCGAACAGCAGGCTGCCGTCGGCCCGGCGCTCGGCGATCAGGGTGCTGCGGCGGTCCGCGTCCAGGGAGGACAGCAGGGCGTCCTTCTCCAGGGCGGCGGTGTCCTCCGGCAGGTAGATCCGGGTGTGCAGCTTGTTCAGCAGGCCGCGGGCGAAGACCACGAGGTGGATGAAGGGGGCCTTGCCCTCCTCGGTGGGTCCCGGGTTCACGGTGGAGAAGGTGTAGGTGCCCACGTTGTCCACGGTGGCCCGGCCCCAGCCGGTGAAGGTCCAGCCGTCACGGACCAGCGAACCGGTCTCCTGCGGGATCTGCCCCTCGGCGTCGGCCTGCCAGATCTCCAGCATGGCGTCCGGGATCGGGTCGCCGTTGCCGTCGTACACGGTGCCGGTCAGGCGCACGGCGTCCGGGCGGGCGGGGTTGACCAGGTGGTTGCCGTCGCGGAAGGGCAGGTGGACCTGCTCGAAGCCGTCGGCGTAGCCGAAGAACGGGCCGATGGTCTGGCCCGGGGTCGGCACGAGCCTCTCGTCGCCCGAGCGTGCCGCGTCCAGCTGGTTCTGATCAATGCGCATCGGTGTCGCCCTCCATCCAGGTTCGGTTGCTGCCGCTGAGCACGATGTCCCAGTAGTAGCCGGTGTTCCACTCGTGGGTGGAGACGTTGTGGTCGTAGGTGGCGACCAGCCGGTCGCGGGCCTTCTGGTCGGTGATCGACTGGTAGATCGGGTCCAGGCTGAACAGCGGGTCGCCCGGGAAGTACATCTGGGTGATCATCCGCTGGGTGAAGTCCGTGCCGAACAGCGAGAAGTGGATGTGGGCCGGGCGCCAGGCGTTGTGGTGGTTCTTCCACGGGTACGGGGCCGGCTTGATGGTGGTGAACTCATAGGAGCCGTCGTCACCGGTGATGGTGCGGCCCACGCCGGTGAAGTTCGGGTCCAGCGGAGCCGGGTGCTGGTCGCGCTTGTGCACGTAGCGGCCGGAGGCGTTGGCCTGCCAGATCTCCACGAGCTGGTTGCGCACCGGGCGGCCGTCGCCGTCCAGGATCTTGCCGCGCACGACGATCCGCTCGCCCAGCGGTTCCCCCTGGCCCTGGACGGTCAGGTCCGACTCCAGGGTGTGCACGTCGCGGTTGCCGAACGCCGGGGACCACAGCTCGATGGTCTCCGGGTCCGCGTGGTGCATGGACTTGGTGGGGTGGCGGTACAGCGAGCTGCGGTACGGCGGGAAGTTCACGCGCGGCTGGGTCTCCCCCGAGGCCGCGTCGTGGATCTCCTGCATCTCCGCGTTGATGGTCTCCTGGGAGTCCTGGGTCGCAGCGGGGTCGAGCACGTGGCTGTTGCTGAAGCTCTCCTCAGCAGGATCATGCTGGTCCTGGCTCACGGGCTGCTCCTTTCGGGTGGGGTTGGTGGAGGTGGGGTGGTTCAGGGGGCCGGTCCGGGGGCGCCGGTCAGGCGTGGGGCCAGCCGGTGTAGGACTCGGCGAGGTACTGCTGACCGTAACGGGACGAGGTGATCGTCTCCAGCTCCCCGAGCGCGCGCTTGGCCTCGAACGGGTTGGCGTCGGCGCGGGTGTGCAGCATGGAGGTCATCCAGTAGGAGAAGTTCTGCGCCTTCCAGACCCGCTTCAGGGCGGTGCCCGCGTAGGCGTCCAGCAGCTCGCGGGAACCGGAGGAGTAGAAGGACTCCAGCGCGTTGAACAGCACCTGCACGTCCGCGAACGCCAGGTTCAGGCCCTTGGCGCCGGTCGGCGGGACGGTGTGCGCGGCGTCGCCGGCCAGGAACATGTTGCCGTGGCGCATGGGCTCGCGGACGAAGGAGCGGAAGTTCAGCACGGTCTTGTCGAAGATCGGGCCCGTCTTCAGCTGCAGGCCGTCCGGGCCGTCCACGCGCTTCTGCAGTTCGGACCAGATGCGGTCGTCCGACCAGTCGTCCACGTTCTCGTCCGGGGCGCACTGGAAGTACATCCGCTGCACGGTCTCGGAACGCTGGGAGATGAGGGCGAAGCCGTCCGGGGAGTTCGCGTAGATCAGCTCCGGGGAGGACTTCGGGGCCTCGGTGAGGATGCCGAACCAGGCGAAGGGGTACTCGATCTTGAAGTCCTTGTGTCCCTGGGCCTCCCCCACCGCGCGGCGGCAGAAGGAGCGGGAGCCGTCCGCGCCCACGAGGACGTCGCACTGGACCTCGAACACCTCGTCCGGGTTCGCGCCCTCGGAGATGTCCTTGTAGCGGAACTTCGGGGTGTCCGTCTCCAGGTCGAGGACCTCGATGACCTCGGCCTCGAACCGGACGTCGCCGCCGTCGCGCTTCCGCGCCGCGGCCAGGTCCACGAAGACCTCGTTCTGGGCGTACAGGGTGACGGTGGCGTCCACCAGGTCCGGGAAGTTCAGCAGGTGGGACTCGCCGTTGAACCGCAGGTCGATGCCCTCGTGCTCGTCGCCGACGGTGAGCACGCGGCCGTCCACTCCGGTGTCCGTCAGCATCCGCACCGCCTGCTGCTCGAGGATGCCGGCGCGGTGGGTGTTCTTGATGGTCTCGTGGTCCCGCTTCTCCACGACGACGTTGTCGATGCCCTGCTGGGACAGCAGGTGGGAGAGCAGCAGGCCGGCCGGGCCGCCGCCGACGATACCGACCTGGGTGCGGGTGACTGTGGGGGTTTCTGCCATGCCAACTCCTTCGTTGTGCGGACGTTCGGGTCTGGCTCCAGTGTGATGGAGCGAACACCACCGCGCCGCGTCGATTCTCACTCGGTGAGAATGACGTCGGCGGCCGGTCCCCTCGCGTCCGTCCGCGAGCGCCCCGGACAGGCCCCGCTACTCGCGGGGCACCTCGACGGGGGGATGGTTCGGGTGGATCCGCTCCGCCCGGGGCAGGTCGTCCTGTGGACCCAGCGCCCTGCTGATGCCGCGGGCGGCCGCCAGCAGCATGGGGGCCAGCCCGGGCCGGAACTCCGAGCTCCGGGGCACCACCACGCCCAGGGCGGCGATCGTCTGGCCCTCCGGGGAGAGCACCGGCACGGCCACGCCGGTGGCCTCCGAGTCGATCTGCCCGTCCACCGACGCCCAGCCCTGGCGGCGGACCTCGGCCAACCGGGCCCGCAACTCCTGCTCCGTGGGGTTGACGACGCCCCGGGCGGACCCGCGCAGCGTCCCGCCGGCGGGGCCGGGCCGGCCCGCGGAGGAGGCGCCGCCGTCGTGCCACGTCTCCGCCAGGGGCAGGCCGAGCTCCGCGGCGTGCTCGGCCAGGAACGACTCGGCGACGTGCCGGCGGGCGAAGGCCAGCAGCACCAGCCCCAGCGCCGTGGTGAAGGTGGGCAGCCGGCCGGCGATGGTGGCCTGGTTCGGCACCGCACCGCGGGCGGAGAGCCGTTCCAGGACGAGCACCCCGGCGGGGTCCAGGACGGCGATCTGGGTGTGCTGGCGCAGCACCGCCTGGACGTCGTCCATGTAGGGCATCGCGGCCCGGCGCAGCGAGGTGCCCGGGGAGGACCGGGAGGCCAGCTCCCACAGCCTCATCCCGGGTCCGACGGCGCCGCCCTCCCCGCGCTCCAGCAGTCCCGCCGCGATGAGCCGGTCCACCCACCGGTAGGCGGTGGGCAGCGGGATGTCCGACCGGCGGGCCAGGGCGGCGACGGAGAGGGTGGGACGGTCGGCGTCGAAGGCACCGAGGATCCGGATCAGCCGGTCCAGGGTGCTGTCCCGCGGCGTCTCAGCGCTGGACACGGCGGGAGGCCCGGGCCTGGCCCCGGTCGCGGGGACCTCCGGAGGCGTCCGGGAGCGGGACGGACTCCCCGGCCAGGCGGCGCCGGCGTTCGCGGACGGGTTCCTCGAGGCCGGTCCCGGGCGGCGCCGGGGGGTGTCCGAGGCCGGGCAGGAGCCTCGAGCGCTCGGTGTAGAGCGCTCGGCCAGCCTCGTCGCGGGTCACCGGGTCGTGCGTCACAGCTCAA
>NZ_DAOMPX010000018.1:0-64382 GCF_035445025.1 Citricoccus sp.
ACCACCTGGTCGCGGCCGGGGCCCACGCCGATCGCGGAGATCCGGGTGCCGGACATCTTCTCCAGGGCCAGGACGTAGTCACGCGCGTTGGCCGGCAGGTCCTCCATCGTGCGGGCGCCGGAGATGTCCTCGGTCCAGCCGTCGAAGTACTCGTAGACCGGCTGGGCGTGGTGGAACTCGGTCTGGGTCATCGGCATGTCGTCGTGCCGCACCCCGTCCACCTCATAGGCCACGCACACCGGGATCTGCTCGATGCCGGTGAGCACGTCCAGCTTGGTCACGAAGTAGTCGGTGAAGCCGTTGATGCGGGTGGCGTGGCGGGCCATGACGGCGTCGTACCACCCGGTGCGGCGGGGCCGGCCGGTGTTCACGCCGAACTCGCCGCCCACGGTGCGCAACCGGGTGCCCATGCCGTCCTCGTCGAACAGCTCGGTGGGGAACGGTCCGGAGCCCACGCGGGTGGTGTAGGCCTTGACGATCCCGATGGTGCGGGTGAAGCGCGTGGGGCCGATGCCGGCGCCCACGGAGGCCCCGCCCGCCGTCGGGTTGGAGCTGGTGACGAACGGGTAGGTGCCGTGGTCCACGTCCAGGTAGGTGGCCTGGCCGCCCTCCATGAGCACGACCTTGCCCTCGTCCAGGGCGTCGTTGAGCAGGATCGTCGAGTCCACGACCATCGGGCGCAACCGCTCGGCGAAGGACAGGAAGTACTCGGCGATCTCGTCCACCGTGATGGCCCGGCGGTTGTAGAGCTTGACCAGCAGCTCGTTCTTCTGCCGCAGGGCGCCCTCGATCTTCTGCCGCAGGATCGACTCGTCGAACACGTCCTGGACGCGGATGCCCAGGCGCCCGACCTTGTCCATGTAGGTGGGGCCGATGCCGCGGCCGGTGGTGCCGATGGCGCGCTTGCCGAGGAAGCGCTCGGTCACCTTGTCCATGGTCTGGTGGTACGGGGCCACCAGGTGGGCATTGGCGGAGATGCGCAGGTGGTCACAGCGCTGGCCCCGGGACTCGAGGCCGTCGATCTCCTCGAACAGTGCCTCGAGGTTCACCACCACGCCGTTGCCGATCACGGGCACGGCGTTCGGGGACAGGATGCCGGCCGGCAGCAGCTTCAGCTCGAACTTCTCGCCGCCCACGACCACGGTGTGCCCGGCGTTGTTGCCGCCGTTGGGCTTGACCACGTAGTCGACCCGGCCGCCGAGCAGATCGGTGGCCTTGCCCTTGCCTTCGTCGCCCCACTGGGCGCCGACGATCGCGATTGCTGGCATGAGTGCATCTCTCCTGAGCAGGCCGGAGGGATGTTCCCGCCCGGCCCTCGACATGGAAAACGCCCCCGGCGAGCGGTCCGACGGGGTCATCCCGGGACTCGACCGTGTGGTACATCACCTGAGGGCCTTACATCGGGAGTTTACCAGCCGTCGCCGGGGCCCTCCCGACGACGGCCACGCACCGTCACGCCGCACGACGCCGTGGGACCGCCGCCGGACTAGGGGGCCTTCTCCGCGTAGGCGCGGAACTCCTCCAGCTGGGCGGCCTCGGCGTCGGCGAGCGCGGTGGCCAGGTCCTCGGCCTCGTCGTGCAGGTCCTGGACGGAGCGGACGGCCACCCGCAGCTGCACCCGGGTCCAGTCACCGTCCGGGAGCAACAGGTAGCCGTACTCCACGCGCAGGTCCGAGTCGTCCGTGCCGTTGACCATGGTCAGGCCGTGGCCCGGGTCGAACGTGGACAGGGTGTACTGGCGTTCGTGCCCGCCGGCCACATAGGTGAGCTCCTGGCCCGGGCCCACCGGCCCGTTGACGTGCATCTCGTCCACTCCGGGCAGCCAGACGGGCGCGGCCGCCCAGTCCGTGAGCAGCTCCCAGACCCGCCCGGCGGGCAGGTGGACCACGATCTCGTCCTCGAGGGCGGTGAACGTCTCCATGCCTGAATCCTGACGGGCGGCGCCGGGTGACGGAAGGGCGCATGGGCGGGCGATCCTGGGTGACCGGGGAGGGGCGGATTGACCGGGGCATGGTCCCTCCATACCGTGAGAGGCGTCACGCTCGAGGCTGCAGGATCCCCTGCACGCCCCACCTGCCCGCCGCCGGGATACGGCGGCAGATGAGGAGACCGCACCATGTCCAGCGCGCCCGGTAGCACCGAGACCCGCCCCCGCAAGGAGGGGACGCCCCTGTCCCGGGCCATGCGCCCCATCAACAACGTGGTGGAGCGGTTCATCCCCTCCGCCCTCGTGTTCTCGATCGCCCTGACGTTCATCGTCGCGATCCTGGCCCTGATCCTCACCGACACCGGGCCGGCCGACCTGATCCTGTACTGGGGTGACGGCCTGGCCGGGCTGCTGTCGTTCATCACGCAGATGGCGCTGATCCTGCTCCTCGGACACATCCTGGCCAACACGGGACCGGTCCGCCGGCTGCTCGCCTTCCTGGGGAGCATCCCGAGCTCGCCGTTGATGGCGTACGTCTTCGTCTTCGTGGTGGCCGCCGTCGCCAGCCTCATCACGTGGGGCCTGGGGCTGGTGGTCGGCGGGCTGCTCGCCCGGGAGGTCGCCTACCAGGGCCGCGAGCGCGGGATGAAGCTGCACTTCCCCATGCTGGTGGCCTCGGGCTTCGCCGGGTTCGTGGTCTGGCACATGGGCTACTCGGCCTCCGGTCCCCTGACGGCCGCGACGGAGGGCTCGTTCCTCATCGAACCGCTGGGCGGGGAGACGCTGCCGATCACCGAGACCGTCTTCTCCTCGTGGAACATGATCGCCGCCGTCGCGACCATCCTGGTGGTGGGCCTGGCCCTGTTCCTGGTGGCCCCGCGCCCCGGGGACAGGATCAAGGAGCTGGAGATCGACGCCCGGGAGCAGGCCGACGACGGCCAGGAGGAGATCGTCACCCCGGCCGACCGGCTGGACGCCAGCCGGGTGGTGACCCTGCTGCTGGGCCTGATGCTCACGGCCTACCTGGTCCTGCACTTCGCCCAGGGCGGCACGCTGACCCTGGACACCGTGAACTGGTCCTTCCTGGCCCTGATCCTGCTCCTGGTGCGCAACCCCTTCGAGCTGATCGCCCTGACGAAGAACGCCGCCTCCAACGTGGGCGAGATCCTGCTGCAGTTCCCCCTCTACGCGGGCATCCTGGGCATGATGACCGGTTCCGGACTGATCCAGGTGTTCTCGGACGCCTTCGTGGCGATCTCCACCCCGGTCACCTTCGGGCTGCTGGCCTTCCTGTCCGCGGGCCTGGTGAACTTCTTCGTCCCCTCGGGCGGGGGGCAGTTCGCGGTGCAGGGCCCGATCATGCTCTCGGCCGGTGCCGAACTCGGGGTGGACCCGGCGATCACGGTCATGGCGGTGTCCTACGGCGACCAGTGGACCAACATGGTCCAGCCGTTCTGGGCCATTCCACTGCTGGCGATCGCCGGGCTGAAGATGCGGGACATCCTGGGGTACACCACGGTGGTGCTGATCGCCTCCGGCCTGGTCTTCGGCGGGACGCTGTTGCTCGTCTCCCTGTAGGGGCCCGGGGGCGAGCCCCGGGGTGGACACGGTCGGCGGCCCGCGGGCTTGAAAAAGTTAGCAGTACGTTGCTAACTTTGTTAACCGGCAGGCACCACCGCTGCCAGGGACATCAACGCGAGGAGACACCATGGCTGCAACCACCACCGCCGACCAGGCCCAGGCCACCGCCGACCAGGCCACCCAGACCACCACCACCATGCTGGAGGAGACCCTCGAACGCTTCGAGGAGAACTCCGAGCGCCTCACCCGGATGGTCGAGGACGCCGCCAAGCGCTTCGAGGAGAACTCCGAGCGCGTCAAGGCGTTCAACACCGAGATGATGGAGTCGGCCAAGGCCAACAGCCGCGTCGTCGTCGACAACTACGCCAAGGCCGCCAAGATGGCCGAGGAGACCACCAAGCGCCTCCAGGAGAACTCCGAGCACGTCGCCAAGATGACCCAGGAGGCCGCCAAGAGCTTCCAGGAGAACTCCGTGCGGGTGCACGAGGTCAACTCGGCGATGATGGACTCCTCCAAGTCCGGCAGCCGCCTCGTCGTGGACAACTACGCCCAGGCCGCCCGCAGCGTGTTCGCCGCGCAGCGCCAGATGGTCGACGCCGCCCAGGTCCAGTGGGTCCAGGACGCCGCCGTCACCCAGATCCGGTTCGCCGAGGACGTCACCGCCGCGTGGACCCGGGCCGCCCGCGCACTGCTGAAGTGAACTGAGCGGCACTGACCTGACGTCAGCGCCAGAGGGGCCCTACCGATCGCGGTAGGGCCCCTCTTTCGTCGTGCTTTCGTCGTGCCGGCAACGGCCGGTTCCCCCGAGGGACGGTACGACGGTGCGGTCAACGGCCCGGACGCGGCGGCAGCCTCACCGGCAGCACCCCGGCGAGCGCCGCGGCCAGCGCGGTGGCCGCCCGGGAGACGGCCTGCTCCGGGGCGGAGGACAGGCCCTCCGGCAGCGCTCCACCCCAGGCATAACCGTGGTCCCGGGCCGTGGCGCGCAACCGGCCCAGGTTGGCGCGGTGCACCGCGGTCGGTTCCACCGGCCAGCTGCCCACGATCAGCGTCCCCGGCCGCACGCCCCGGCGCGCGGCGGCCTCGAGCGTCAACCCGGTGTGGTTCAGCGTCCCCAGGTCGGGGCGCGTGATCACGGCCAGTGGCGCACCCGCGCCGAGGGCGAGGTCGGCAATGGTCGCCCCGCCAGGGGTCAGCTCCACGAGCAGTCCCCCGGCGCCCTCGACCAGGACGGTGTCCTGGTCGAGGGCCAGTGCCTCGATGCGCTCCAGGTGCCAGTCCAGTCCCGGCAGCGCCTCCACCGCGGCCTCTCCCCCGGCCTCGAGCGCGGCGTCCACCGGTGCCATCGCCGGGCCCAGCCTCACGCCCTCCGCCACGGTCAGCCGGTCCGGGTGCCCCAGCAGCCGCGCCACGGTCTCGACGTCCCCGGCCCCGACCGGGCCGACACCCGTCTGCGCCGGCTTGTACACGGCCACCCGGTCGCCCCGCGCCAGCGCCGCGGCGGCCAGGCATGCCGTGGCCATGGTCTTGCCGACGTCCGTGTCCGTGCCGGTGACGCACAGGACCGCCGCGCTCACGGGTCGACCCCGACGGCGGCGGACCGGACCGGGACCGTCCGCGGGGCCTGGAAGGAGAGCAGGTGCTCCCATTCCGGTTCGTCGGCGAGCTTCAGCCCCGGGAGGGCGCGGGCGGCCTCCTCGAGGATGAGCGCCGCCTCCAGCTCGGCAAGCCCGGCGCCCAGGCACCGGTGCACCCCGAACCCGAAGGCCAGGGAAGGATCTCCCGTCTCGCCCAGCGCCCCACCGGACAACCGCAGCACCAGGTGCTCGCCAGCGGCGAAGCGCTCAGGACCCACCTGCGTGTCCTTCACGACCAGCCGCCGCCAGGTCGGCACGGAAGAGGCTCTCGCCAGAGAGCGGCGGACCACCTCCCGGCTGGCCGCGGCGCCGCCGTCGGGATCCGCGCACTGTGCCCAGCGGCCCTCGGCCAGCGCCGTGACCAGCACGGTCTGGGCGAGCATCGCGGTGGTCTCCTGCCCGGCGATGACCAGGAAGTAGCCAAGCGATCGGATCCTCTCGCGGTCGACGCCTCCCGCGTGCAGTGCCGCGAACAGGTTCGGCCCGGGCGCTCCCGGGTCGGGGCCCGCCCCGGACCCTACGGTCGCGGTGGAGCGATCGACCTCGTCCCGCAGCCAGGCGTGGAAGTCGATCGCGCTGTCCGACAGGTCCAGTTGCCGCTCGGCGTCGGGCCAGCCCCAGAACAGTTCGAGCGAGTCCCGGCTCCAGCGCTTCAGGTCCGCCGGCGGCGGGGTGGCCACGCCGGTGAGAGCGGCCATGATCCTCGGTGGGACCACGGCGGCCAGGTGGGTGGCGAGGTCTACGGTACCTCCGGCGTCGAGCTCGGCCCGGAGCCCGTCGCAGACCCGTTGCACCAGCGCCCGGATGGGCTCCGACTGGGCTGCGACCTTGGCGGGGCTGAAGAAGCGAGCGACGATGCGGCGCACCTCGCGGTGCGGCTCGCCGGAGGCGCTGGCCAGGACAGGGGGGAGGCTGAAGCGCCGAGCGGCAAGCCGGCGCAGCGTGGCCGGGGCCAGGGGCATGGCCGTCGTCAGGGCGTTGTCCGCAGCGAAGTACTCGGGGCGCCGGAGGATCTCCCGGACGGTCGCCGGGTCCTCGACGCACCGGTGCTGAGCGAGGACCTGCTCCGGGTACACCGTGACCAGCGGATCGGACAGGGGCGCCCGCGCAGTGGGGGCGGTGCCGGTCGGGGCCGCCGTGGCGGTGGACGCGTAGGGGCAGCTCACGGGTCCTCCCGTCCGATCGCTGCGGCCACCGTCTCCAGGGCCCGCACCAGGCGGCGCGGTGCCAAGTCGGCGTGCACGGTGATCCGCAGCCGGGCGATCCCGTCCGGGACGCTGGGCGGGCGGAAGCAACCGACCGCGATGCCGTTCCGGCGCAGCGCCTCGGCCGTGCGCACAGCGGCGGCGGGGCTGCCCATCCGCACCGAGTGGACGGCCCCCTCCCCGCGCTCGACCCGGTTCGCGGTGACCGGGTGGGCGGCCAGCACCCGGTGCGCCAGGGCCGCATTGCGGACCAGCCGGCCGATACGTCGGTCGTCGGCCAGGGCGAGCGCACGCCGGGCGGCGCCGGCGGTCGGCGGGGCGAGGGCGGTGTCGAAGATGAAGGTCCGCGCGGTGTTGAGCAGGTGCGAGCGCCACCGTGCCGCGTCGTCACCACCGAGCAGGATCGCCCCGCCCTGGGCACCGAGGGCCTTGGACAGGGTGGCGGTCACGATCACGTGCCCGGTGTCCGCCAGGCCCGCGGCGCGCACGGCGGAACCCCCCGGCACGGCGGCCAGGGTGTGCGCCTCGTCCACGATGAGCAGGGCACCGTACCTCGCGCACAGTGCCGCGGCCTCGGCCAGGGGCGCGGTGTCCCCCAGCACGGAGTACAGGGACTCCATCACGACGGCGGCCCGGGCACCGGTCCCGGCCGTGGTGCGGTGGGCGAACAGCGCCTCCTCGACCGCCCCCAGGTCCCCGTGGCCGACGACGCGCACCTCGGCCTTGGCGAGCCGGGCGCCGTCGATCAGGCTGGCGTGGGCGTGGGCGTCGGAGACCAGCAGCGTCCCGGGCCCGCCGAGGGCCCCGAGCAGCCCCTGGTTCGCGGCGTAGCCGCTGGAGAAGACGAGGGCCTCCCGGCGGCCGGCGTAGCGGGCGAGGTCACGCTCCAGGGCGGGCAGCAGCGCGTGGGTGCCGGTGACCACGCGGCTGGCCCCGGCACCGGTGCCGTACCGGTGCGCGGCCCGGGCGGCCGCGCGGGCCACCGAGGCGTCCCGGGACAGGCCGAGGTAGTCGTTGGAGGCCAGGTCGATGTCACCCCGCGGCCGAGGGTGGTCGTGGCGTTCGCCGTCGCGGGTCCGCCGCACGCGGGCGCGGGTCTCGACCCAGTCCGTCCAGGGACCGGCCGCGGCACCGGTCGCACCCGTGCGTGCGGCGTGCTGTGACTCAACCGTGGACACGGTCCACCCCCTCAACGATCGCCGCACCCAGCGCCCGGACGTCCCCGGCGGTGCAGACGTAGGGCGGCATGACGTAGACCAGGTCCCGGAAGGGCCGCACCCAGGCGCCCCGGGCGACGACCTCACGGGTCACGGCGGTCACGTCCACGGGGCCACGCAACTGGACGACGCCGACCCCGCCGAGGACCCGCACGTCCCGGACGCAGGCCAGTTCCCCGGCCGGGGCCAGCGCCTGCCGCAGCCCCGAGTCCAGGGCGTGCACCTGGGCCCGCCACGGCTGGGACCCGTCCGGGCCGGTCAGCACGTCCAGGGAGGCGTTGGCGACCGCACAGGCCAGCGGGTTTCCCATGAACGTCGGCCCGTGCAGCAGCGCGCCGCCGTTCGGGCCGGAACCGAGGTCGGCGGCCACCTCGGCGGTGCACAGCATGGCCGCCAGCGTCAGGTACCCACCGGTCAGGGCCTTGCCCACGCAGAGGATGTCCGGGACGACCTCACCCCCGCCACGCGGCAGGGACTCCTCGCTCGCCCATTCCGCGGCGAAGAACCGGCCGGTCCGGCCAAAGCCCGTGGCGATCTCGTCGAGGATCAGCAGCAGGCCGTGCTCGTCCGCGATCTGGCGGAGGATCCCGACGGCGGCCGGCGGGTAAGCGTGCATCCCGCCGGCCCCCTGCAGCACCGGCTCGCAGATGATGCCCGCCAGCTCCGGGGCGAGTCCGGCCGCGATCTCCCGGGCCGTCTCCTCCCACGAGGCCAGGGCACCGTCGTCGTACGACCAGGTGCCGTCCACCCCCAGGCGGGCGGCCGGGGGACGGGGCAGGAAGACCTGTTGCGGGACGAGTCCCGTGAACTCGGCGTGCATCCCGTCCTCGGGATCACACACGCCCATGGTGGCGAAGGTGTCCCCGTGGTACCCGCCGCGCAGGGCCAGGAAACGACGCCGACGGCGCTCGCCGCGGGAGGCCTGGACCTGCAGGGCCAGCTTCAGGGCGACCTCGACGCTGATCGAGCCGGAGTCGGCCAGGAAGACGTGCCGCAGTCCGTCCGGGGCCGCGTCCACGAGCCGTTCGGCCAGGGCCACGGCGGGCTCGTGGGTGAGCCCGCCGAACATGACGTGGCTGAACGAGTCGAGCTGCGTGCGGGCCGCGGCGTCCAGTGCGGGGTGGCGGTACCCGTGCACGGCGGCCCACCACGAGGACATGCCGTCGATGACCTCGTGGGTGCCGCCGTCGGGTCCTTCCAGGCGCAGGCGCACGCCCTCGGCCCCGCGGACGGCGTAGAGCGCACCGGCGTCCACCGGGGCGTAGGGATGCCAGACCAGGCCGGCATCGCGCTGCAGCAGAGAGGGCGCGGCGGACGACACGGTGGTCGACGAGGTAGTGGTGGACGAGGCGGTGCCGGGCCGGGCCTGGTCGAGGGTGGGACTCGTCATGCGTTCGGCGCCTCGGCGGTGCCGGCCCCGCGCCGACGGATGCGGGGTTCTACGCCGGCCGCCTCCATGCCGGCCGCCTGCTCGGCGGGGTGGCCGCAGCCGCAGCCCGGCCCGGTCTCGGCGTGCGAACCGCAGGGCGAGGACGCCGGGCCGCCGGCACCGGCGGGACCTCCGCAGGGCCCCGGAATTGACGCCCCGGCCTGCGAGAGGGAGGCCTGCGGGGTGGAGTCCTGGGGGGAGGAGGTCTGGGTCGGGACCGCCGCCCAGGGCGCGGCCTGCCCGGTCGCCGCCTCCGCGCCGGGCCTCTCCCCGGTGCCGAGGACGCGGAAGCCGGAGTCGGCGATCATGGCCAGGTCCTGCTCGGCGGTCTGGCCCTCACTCGTGAGGTAGTCGCCCAGGAACAGGGAGTTGGCGACCTCCAGGGCGGTGGCCTGCAGGCCGCGCAGGTGCATCTCGCGGCCTCCGGCCAGGCGCAGTTCCGTGGCCGGGGCCGCCAGGCGGACCAGTGCGAGGATGCGCAGGCAGCGCAGCGGGGTGAGCTCCCACGTCCCGGCCAGCGGGGTGCCCTCGAAGGGCATCAGGAAGTTCACGGGGATGGAGTCGCTGTCCAGGTCCCGCAGGGCCAGCACGGCCTCGACGACCTGCTCGTCCGACTCCCCCATCCCCACGATCAGCCCGGAGCACGGCGACAGCCCGGCACCCTTGGCGCGCTCGACCGTCTCCACGCGGTCGGCGTAGGTGTGGGTGGTGGAGATGTCCGCGTACTTGGACTCGGCCGTGTTGAGGTTGTGGTTGTAGGCGTCCACCCCGGCCTCGCGGAGGCGGTCCGCCTGGCCGTCCTTGAGCAGGCCCAGGCAGGCGCAGACCTCGACCTCGGGATGTTCGGCCTTGAGCTGGTCCGTCATGGTGGCCACGCGCTCCACGTCCCGGTTGGACGGGCCGCGGCCGCTGGCGACGAGGCACACGCGGGAGGCGCCGCCGCCGATGCCCAGCTTGGCCTGCTCGACGGCCTCCTCCGGCTTCAGCCAGCTGTACTTGAGGATCTCCGCGGTCGAGCCGAGGCGCTGGGAGCAGTAGGTGCAGTCCTCCGGGCACAGTCCGGACTTCAGGTTGACGAGGTAGTTCACCTTGACGGTGTTGCCGAAGTGCCGCCGGCGCAGGCGCCCGGCCTCGGTGACGAGCCGGAGGGTGTCCGTGTCCGGGGTGGACAGGATCGCCAGCCCGTCCTCCGCGGTGAGCCGGTGACCCGTGGCGACGGCCGCGGCGATCGCGAACGGGTCGGCGGACACGGGGCGGGTCGAGACGGGGGGCTGGGTCGCCTCAGGGGTGTCGGCGGGGGCGTCGGCGGTGGTCTCGGGAGCGGTCTGGACCATGGGGGGCCTTCCGGTTCGGCCGCAGGCCCCAGGGGCCTTGAACGGCGTTCAAGTCTGTGTGCTCGGAAGTACAGCACAGTCCTGAACGGTGTTCAAGATCATGACGGGGCGCGGTCCGACGGCCAGGGGCGCGACGGAGCTGGCCCGGACCGAGTCGGGGTGCGGCCGGGGGCGCGGACGCAGGACCGGACTCGGAGCGGGGGCCGGACCCTACACTGGAGCGCATGACGCTGACCCGGGACCAGGTGGAGGACACGGCCCTGGCCATCCTCACCCGCTTCGGCCTGGCGGACCTGTCCATGCGCAGGCTCGCCCGGGAACTCGACGTCCAGGTCGGTGCGCTCTACTGGCACGTGAAGAGCAAGCAGGAGTTGTTGGTGGGCGTGGCCGCCCGCCTGCTCAGCGGGCTCGACGGTCCCGATGGCCTCGCCGGCCCCGATGACGCGGGCCGGCCGGGACCGTCGGCACCGCAGGACGCCTCTCCGGCGGGGGGCCGCAGGGCGGAGCGGCGGGATCACGCCGCCGGACGCGCCGGCGTCGCCGGCCTGGCGACGGGGATCCGCTCAGCGCTCGTGAACGTGCCGGACAGCGCCGAGGTCGTGCAGGTGGCCCAGTCGTTGCAGCCGGACGCGCTGAAGCCGCTGAACCGCCTGCGCTCCCTGCTGGAATCGGCGGGCGTCGCGCACCCCGCGTGGGCGCAGCACCTGGTCATGAACCACGTCCTGGGCTCCATCGCGGCGGCCCAGGAGGCCGCCCGGCTGGCCGCCGTGGACCCCACCGCCTCCGCGACGCCCCTGGGTGAGGACGCGTTCCAGTGGGGGCTGCAGGTCATCCTGGACGGGCTCTTCGGGACGGCGCCCGTGGCGGCGCGCCCCTGAGGGCGGTCCGGGCCGGTCAGCCGAGGTCGACGACCTCGAACTCCAGCAGCTCCGCCCCCGTGGCCACGGGCTGCCGGGCCGGTCCGCCGTCGTCATGACCGTTGTTGCGGGCGCTCCGCCAGGCCTCGAAGTCCTCCTCGGTGGCCCAGTGGGTGATCACGAAGTACCGCGACTCCCCCTTCACCGGGCGCAGGAGCTGGAATCCCTCGAAGCCGGGGGACTGGTCCACGGCGTGCTTGCGCGCGGCGAACCGGGCCTCGAGCTCGGGCCCCTGGCCCTCGGGAACGGTGATGGCGTTGATCTTCACGACGGTCATGCTCGGTCTCCTGGTCCTCCGACGGGTGTGGACTGGTGCGCCACGCCGTGCGGTCAGGGCACGGGCGGCGGCTAGGGGCAACCTACCCCAGCCTGCCGCCGGATTCCTCCAGGTAGCAGACGCCGCACAGGGACTCGTAGGTGACCTCGACGCCGTCGATCGCCACCTGGTCGCCCTCGAAGATGAACCGCTCCACGGCCTCGTCCCCGCCCACCTCGACGACCTTGCGGGTGTTGAAGATGGCCTTGCGCCCGCACCGGCAGATGGTCTTGAGCTCCTCGAGGGAGTGCGCCAGTTCCAGGAGCCGCGCCGAGCCGGGGAACGAGTCGGTACGGAAGTCGGTCCGGATGCCGTAGGCCATCACGGGAACACCCTGCAGCACGGCGATGCGCAGCAGGTCGTCCACCTGCGCCGGCTCCAGGAACTGCGCCTCGTCCACGAGCAGGCAGGCCACCGGCTTGACCACGGCGTCCACGTGCTCGATCAGCGCGGCCGGGTCATCCCCGGTGGCGTGGCGACGGAAGAGTTCCAGCAGGTCGGCCCCGTGGGGGATCAGGAAGTCGACCGCCCGGGTGACGCCGAGCCGGGACACGATCTCGTCGTCTCCCTTAGAGTCCACCTGCGGCTTGGCCAACAGGACCCGCTGGCCCCGTTCCTCGTAGTTGAAGGCGGCCTGGAGCAGTCCGGTGGACTTGCCCGAGTTCATCGCCCCGTAGCGGAAGTAGAGTTTGGCCACGGTCGACGAGTCTAGTTCGCCGCCGGGCCGGTCCCCCGCCCCGTGCTCACCGGATGGAGTTGGGGTGCTTCGCCAGCGGGGTGACCTTGATCTTCATGTACGGGTACATCGGGAAACCGGACAGGACGGCGTGGAGCTCGTCGTTGTCCGCCACGTCGTAGACGGAGTAGTTGGCGTACTCCCCGACGACCCGCCAGATGGACTGCATCTTCCCCTGCCGCTGCAGGTTGCCCGAGTACTCCTTCTCCTGGGCCACGAAGTCGGCCTTGACCTCATCCGTCATCGACTCGGGAAAAGTGACGTCCATGCGCGCCAGGAACAGCATCGTGCAGCCTCCAAAGGGTCTGGGATCGGGTCGAGGCCACCCTACCGGCCCCCGGGAGCCCTCCCGGGGCAGATGAACCCGGCTCAGTCCAGCGGCAGCACGAACCCGGGGCGCCGGACCGCGGTCCGTCCGGTGACGCCCCGCGGGATGCTCTCGGCATCGAACGGCAGGTGCACCACGGCGTCGCCCCGTTCCAGCGCGACGAGCAGTCCCTGCCCCCCGGGCGGCCCGGCCAGGGCGATGTGGCGGGGCCAGTCCCCGCCGCACGGCACCTCGGCGACCAGCTCGGGCGCCTCGCCGCGGCGGATCACCCCGATGGTGTTCCGCCCGCGGTTGGCCACGTAGACCAGGGCGCCGTCCGCCGAGACCACCAGGTGTGAGGGCAGGTTGTCCCGGGCCGACTCCGGATCCGCGTCCTGGGCGTGGGTCGGGACGATGCCGATCTCCGGGAAGCCCTCCGGCCCGGCCTCGAGGCCCAGGATGTGCAGTCGCGAGTCCAGTTCGCCCACGACCGCGAGGTGCGGCCCGGGCCGGTCGGACCCCGGGAGCGGGGGCAGCACCGCGAGGTGACGCGGTCCGGTGCCACCGGGCAGGCGGTGCACGGCGGTCGGTTCGGTCTCCACGCGCACGACGTCGGTCGCGTCGCCGTCCGCGGAGCTCCCGCCGTCGCGGTCGTCCAGTCCCTCCCCGACGACCCCGCTGGTCTCGCGGTAGGCCTGGCCGTCGGCCGCGCCGGGGGTCTCCTCCGTGGCGTCGCCCCCGGCGGCCCGGGCCGAGGCCTCGAGGGCGGCCACCGAGTACTCCAGGATCCGGTCGCCGCCGAGGTCCGTGACGAGCAGGCGGTCGTCGTCGAGGAACAGCACGAAGTGCAGGTGCGGGGCCTCCTGACGGGAGGGCACCGGCCCGGAGCCCTCCGGGGCCTGGACCGCGATCGGCCGGCCCAGCCGGCCGTCGTCGAGGACCCTGGCGACGGTCAGGGTGCCCGAGTCATAGGAGGCCGCAGCCAGCCACGTCCCGGCGGGGTTCAGGTCGGCGTGGCAGGTGTTCTCGCCCCCGCTGGGGATCCGCTGGGTGGTGATCCAGCCGACGTCCTCCGTCCCGGCGTCCGGCTCCGACGGTGACAGGACCGCCAGCGCTCCCTCGGGCACGTGCTGGGCGGCGTACAGCAGGCCCTCCGACGGGGTGCCCGGGCGCCCCGCGACCAGCCAGGACGGGGCGTCCGGACCGGAACCGGCCACCGCCTCCGGGCCCTCCGGCCAGCCGGTCGTGCGCACGATGCCCCCCGAGGTGGGCAGGGCGGGGACGTGCTCACCGGGTTCGTTGAAGGTGCCGACCAGGACGGAGGCGGTCACGGCTCAGCCCCGGGCGATCTCGTCTTTGGCGCGGGGGTCGGCGTCGGCCAGGAAGGCGTCGATCCGGTGGACCTCCTCGCCCTCGCCGATGGCCGCGGCGGCCTGGCCGAGCAGGTAGAGCGAGCGCAGGAAACCGCGGTTGGGCTCGTGGCTGTACGGCACGGGGCCGGCCCCGCGCCAACCGGCGCCGCGCAGGGCGTCCAGTCCGCGGTGGTAGCCGACGCGGGCATAGGCGTAGGCATCGATGGTGCGGCCCTCGCCCCAGGCGTCCTGCGCCATGAGGGCCCAGGCCAGCGAGGACTTCGGGAACCGGGTGGCGAGGTCCTCCGGCAGGTCACCGGCCTCGATCCGCGCGAGGACCTCGTGCTCCTCGGGCAGGTAGGTGGGTTCGGGCTGCATCAGGTTCCTGCCGACCAGGGACGCGTCAGACATGGTGCTCCTTCCGGGGCGGTCGTGGGCGGGGCGGGTTCACCCCCGACTCTAGCCGTGCCCCGGCTCCCCGCCCTCGTCCCATCCGAGCTCGCGGGCCTGCCGGGCCCACCGGTCGTGCTCCACGTCGCGCGCCTCCCGGCGGTCCTGCCGGGCCTCCAGACGGTCGACCCGCTGCTCCAGCTCCGGCCGGGCCGTGCCCTTCTCGAGCGCCTCGACCCGCTTGCGCAGTGCGTCCAGTTCCTGCGGATCGGCGCCCTCGGACCACGGCAGCGGCCTGCCCGTGGCCATGCTGAACACGGTGATCCCACCCCAGACGAGGATGGCGATGATGGCGATCCACGCGTACCACGGCATGGGCGTTCCTTCCGGTGGGCAGCCCGGGCCGGCCGGCCCGGGCTGTCGGTGGGGTTACTTGATGGACTTGCCTGCGGAGCCCAGTTCCTGACAGGCCTGGACGATGCGCTCGGCCATGGACGTCTCGGCCAGGGCACCCCAGACGCGCGGGTCGTACGCCTTCTTGTTGCCGACGTCGCCGTCCACCTTCAGCACGCCGTCGTAGTTGGTGAACATGTGCCCGGCCACCGGCCGGGTGAAGGCGTACTGGGTGTCCGTGTCCACGTTCATCTTGATGACGCCGTAGGAGACGGCATCGGAGATCTCCTGCTGGGAGGAGCCGGAGCCGCCGTGGAAGACCAGGTCGAAGGGGCGCTCCCTGCCGATCTTCGCCCCGACCTCGCGCTGGATCCCGTCCAGGATCTCCGGGCGCAGCTTCACGCCGCCCGGCTTGTAGACGCCGTGGACGTTGCCGAAGGTCAGCGCGGTGATGTACCGGCCGTTCTCCCCGGTGCCGAGGGCCTCGATGGTGGCGAGCCCGTCCTCGACGGTGGTGTAGAGCTTGTCGTTGATCTCGTGGGCCACGCCGTCCTCCTCCCCGCCGACGACGCCGATCTCCACCTCGAGGATCTGCCGGTTGGCGTGGGTCCGGGCCAGCAGCTCGCGGCCGATGCGCAGGTTCTCCTCCAGGGTCTCGGCGGAGCCGTCCCACATGTGGGAGTTGAAGAGCGGGTCCCGGCCGGCCTTCACCTCGGCCTCGGAGGCGTCCAGCAGCGGCATGACGAAGCCGTCCAGCTTGTCCTTCGGGCAGTGGTCGGTGTGCAGGGCGATGTTGACGTCGTACTTCTTCGCCACCTCACGGGCGAAGGCCACCATGGCCAGGGAACCGGTGACCATGTCCTTGACGGAGGAGCCGGAGAAGTATGCCGCGCCGCCGGTGGACGCCTGGATGATGCCGTCCGAACCGGCCTCGGCGAAACCGCGGATGGCCGCGTTCAGCGTCTGGGAACTGGTGACGTTGATCGCCGGGTAGGCGTAGCCGCCCTCCTTGGCGGAGTCGATCATCTCGGCGTACTTGTCCGGGGAAGCGATGGGCATTGCGGCTCCTTGGCATCTGGTGACCGTGAGCGCCGGCGAACATGCCGGCGTCGGGAAGTCCGGCCTGCGGGCGGGGCGGGCAGGCAGCCCCGGTGCAGACCCTGTCCGCAAGCCATCCTAGCGACCGGACGGGCACGGGGGCCGCGCCCGCACCAGGGTGACCTGGTCGCGGGCCCGGCGCCCGCCGGTTCAGCCCTGGGGCCCCCGGTCCGCGGTGGCGGCGTCGACGTCATCGCCCTCGGGTGGCGCCTGGGCGGGCCCGTGGGATCCGGCCGCCGCCGGGGTCACGCTCCTGCGGCGTTGGCGGCGCATGCGCTGGTAGCGCAGGCGCTGGGCCGGGGTGGCCTTGGCGGAGGCCCGGTCCTTCGGGTCGAGGGGGTCCTGGCCCAGCACCGGGTCGGGGCCGGTCTGGTAGCGATCGGACCAGACCTGGATCAGGGTCCACGCCACGGCGGTGTAGGGCACGGCCAGGATGGCACCGAAGATCCCGCCCACGATGGTGCCGACCGTCAGGGCCAGCAGCACGATCAGGGCGTGCAGGCTCAGGGTGCGGCCCATGACGACGGGCTGGAGCAGGTTGCCCTCGAGCTGGTTGACGGCGACCACGATCGCGACCACGATCAGGGCCTCGACCGGCCCGGTGGTGACCAGGGCGACCAGGGCGGCCAGGATCCCGGCGACCGTGGCCCCCACGATGGGCACGAACGCACCGATGAACACGATCACCGCCAGGGGCAGGGCCAGCGGGACGCCGATGATGAACAGGCCGAGCCCGATCAGCACGGCGTCCACCAGGGCCACGGTGGCGGTGCCGCGGACGTAGCCGCCGAGCACCTGCGAGGACCGGTCCACGGACTCGGCGAGTTTGGCGCGGGTCCCGTCCCGGAACCAGCGGAGGGTGAAGCTGGTGATCTTCCAGCCGTCCTTGAGCAGGAAGAACAGCACCACGACCATCAGCACCACGCCGGTGAGGAACTCGGTGGCCGCGGACAGGCCGGTCAGGGTGTTGCTGGCCAGGCCCCGGGCGAACTCACCACCGGTGAGGAAGTCCGTGACCTGACCGGTGGCGTCCTGCAGGGCCCCGGCGTCCACCGGCAGCGGGCCGGAGGTGATCCAGTCCTGCAGTTGCTGCCAGCCGGCGATCGCCGAGGCGGTGAGGGCGTCCCACTCGTTCCGGACGGCGACGACCACTCCGGTGACCACGCCACCGACGAGGACCAGGATGCCCAGGAAGGCCGCGAGGGTGGCCCAGAGGTGGGACCAGCCCCTGGCCACCAGCCACCGCACCAGCGGGGCCACGGCGGCCGCCAGGATGAACGCGACCAGCACCGCGACCAGCACGACGCTCACGCGCAGCAGGAGCCACAGGACCCCGACGACGACCGCGGCGATCAGCAGCGTCTGCCCGGCCCGGGCCCCGGCCCGGCCCATCCCGTCCGACCACGGTCCCGGTGGCCGTGCGGCCGGGGACCCGGTGGCGGGCTCGGCGTCACCGTCCGGGGTGGCGCCGGGGCCGGCCCGGTGCGGACCGGTGCCGGCCAAGGGATCCTGCGGGTGCTGCGGGGCATGCGGTGTGGTCACGGGCTGGCTCCTGAGGCCTGGAGGACGCGGTGCTGTGGTCCAGCCTACGAGCACGCGCGGCCGGTGGACTCCCGTGAGGGTGTCCGGCGGATGCCGCGGCGGCGGTCAGGTACCGAACACGTGGCGGCGGACCCAGGCGTGCATGGCGATCCCCGCCGCCACGCCGGCGTTGATGGACCGGGTGGAGCCGAACTGGGCGATGGACAGCGTCGCCTCCGCCGCGCGGTGCACCTCCTCGGACAGTCCCGGCCCCTCCTGGCCGAAGACCAGCACGCACCGCTCGGGCAGCCGGTAGGTCTCCAGCGGCACCGAGTCCGGGAAGATGTCGATGCCCAGCACCGTCAGTCCCTCGGACCGTGCCCAGTCGATGAAGTCCTCCACCGTCGGGTGGTGGTGCACGTGCAGGTAGCGGTCCGTGACCATGGCCCCGCGCCGGTTCCAGCGGCGCCGGCCGATGATGTGCACGCCGGCGGCGTTGAACGCGTTGGCGGTGCGCACCACGGTGCCGATGTTCAGGTCGTGCTGCCAGTTCTCGATGGCCACGTGGAAGGAGTGCCGGCGGGTGTCCAGGTCGGCGACGATCGCCTCCAGCGACCAGTAGCGGTAGTGGTCGGCCACGTTGCGCCGGTCCCCGTGCCGCAGCAGGTCCGGGTCCCAGTGCTCCCCCGTCGGCCAGTCACCCTCCCAGGGGCCCACGCCCACCTCGCGCGGGTGCCCCTCACCGGGCACGACGCCGGCGTCCGCCTCGGCCGGCACGTCCGGGTCCAGTGCGGCCGGCACCGGGGCACCCGGGGTGCCGGGTCCGGCGTCGGGCGTCACCCCTTGCGGTCCACCAGCGCCCACGAGGCCAGCGCCGAGGCGGCCGCCACGGTGAGCACCGAGGGCCAGGCGCCGATCTTCTTGGCCAGCGGGTGCGAGGCGCCGAACCCGCCCAGGTACACGGCGGACAGCGCGGCGGTGGTGCCCGCGCCGGCCTTCGCCGCCCAGGTGCGGCCCGCGTAGGCGCCGACCGCGGCCAGGACGACCCCGCCGAGGGGACGGATCCCGGTCTCGCGGGCGGTCAGGTAGCCGCCGATCAGCCCGAGTGCCGCCAGCGGGGCGGTGGTGACGGACTCGGCGGGCTTGAAGACTCCACGTTCACTCATGGCCCCTACGCTAGCCGCCCCAGCGGTGGGTATTGACGTGCTGACGCGCGCCGGAGGACAGTGGTCATGCACCCGCCGCGCCAGCCTCCGGGACGAGGCCCCCCGCACCACGCGGCACCGTGAGATGAGGGATGAGATGACCGAGAGTTCCGCGCCCACCACCGGATTGCCACCGACCGCCGTCGACCCCGAGGTAGCGGAGCAGGAGGACCGGAAGTGGACTCCGGGCAAGATCATCCTCTGGGCGGTCATCGCCCTGGTCGGCGGCATCGCGTGGGCCATCCTGGCCATCTCCCGCGGCGAGACGATCAACGCCATCTGGTTCGTGTTCGCCGCCGTGTGCACCTACCTCATCGCCTACCGGTTCTACTCGAAGTTCATCGAGCGGAAGATCACGCGGCCGGATGACACCCGGGCCACGCCGGCCGAGTACAACAACAACGGGCGGGACTTCATGCCGACGGACCGGCGGGTCCTGTTCGGCCACCACTTCGCGGCGATCGCGGGCGCCGGCCCCCTCGTCGGCCCCGTCCTGGCGGCCCAGATGGGCTACCTGCCCGGGACCGTGTGGATCATCATCGGCGTGGTGCTGGCCGGCGCGGTCCAGGACTACCTCGTCATGTTCTTCTCGATGCGCCGCGGGGGCCGCTCCCTGGGTCAGATGGCCCGGGAGGAACTGGGGATCATCGGTGGCACCGCCGCCCTGTTGGCGACCCTGATGATCATGATCATCATCGTGGCGATCCTGGCGCTGGTCGTCGTCAACGCCCTGGGCGAGTCCGCCTGGGGTGTCTACTCGGTCGCCCTGACCATTCCCATCGCCCTCTTCATGGGCGTCTACCTGCGCTTCCTACGCCCGGGCCGGGTCATGGAGGTTTCCGTGATCGGTTTCGCGCTGCTGATGTTCGCGATCATCTCGGGCCGCTGGGTCGCCGAGTCCGCGTGGGGCGCCGAGCTGTTCCACCTGGACCGGACCACCATCGCCTGGGCGATCATCATCTACGGTTTCGTGGCCGCCGTCCTGCCCGTGTGGCTGCTCCTGGCCCCCCGCGACTACCTCTCCACGTTCATGAAGATCGGCGTCATCGGCCTGCTGGCCATCGCGATCGTCGTGGTGCGCCCCGAGATCACCGTGCCGGCCATCTCAGAGTTCGCCGGACGCGAGGACGGTCCGGTCGTCCCCGGGTCACTGTTCCCCTTCCTCTTCGTCACCATCGCCTGCGGCGCGTTGTCGGGATTCCATGCCCTGATTTCCTCCGGGACCACGCCGAAGCTCGTGGAGAAGGAGAGGCAGACCCGCTTCCTGGGCTACGGCGGCATGCTCATGGAGTCCTTCGTGGCGATCATGGCGCTCGTCGCCGCGATCTCGATCGACCGCGGCGTCTACTTCGCGATGAACTCCTCGGGGGCCGTGACCGGGGGCACCGTGGAGGGCGCCGTCCAGTTCGTCAACTCGCTGGGGCTGATGGGCGTGAACCTGGCGCCCGAGACACTCACGGACCTTGCGGCCAATGTCGGCGAGGAGTCCGTGGTGTCCCGCACCGGTGGCGCCCCGACGCTCGCCGTGGGCATCGCGACGATCATGAACCAGTGGTTCGGCGGGCCCGCGATGATGGGCTTCTGGTACCACTTCGCGATCATGTTCGAGGCCCTGTTCATCCTCACCGCCGTGGACGCGGGTACCCGCGTGGCCCGGTTCATGCTGCAGGACACGATCGGCAACTTCATCCCCCGGTTCAAGGACACGTCCTGGCGCCCGGGCGCCTGGTTGTGTACGGCGATCATGGTCGCCGGCTGGGGATACATCCTCATCCTCGGCGTCACCGACCCCCTGGGGGGCATCAACACGTTCTTCCCGCTCTTCGGCATCGCCAACCAATTGCTCGCCGCGATCGCACTGGCCGTGGTCATGGCGATCGTGGCGAAGCGGGGCACCTTCAAGTACCTGTGGGTGGTGGTGCTCCCACTGGCGTTCGCCGCCGTGGTCACCATCACCGCCTCGCTGTACAAGATCTTCTCCCCGGTTCCGGCGGTCGGTTACTGGGCCCAGCACAACGCGTTCCGCCAGGCGCTCGAGGACGGGCAGACCAGCTTCGGCACGGCCAGATCGGTCGAGGCCATGGAGGCGGTCGTGCGCAACACCTTCGTGCAGGGGACGCTGTCGGTGGTGTTCATGGTGCTGACGATCATCGTCATCACCATGGCCGTCGTGGCGACCGTGAAGTCCTACCGGACGCGCGGCGTGCCGGAGAACGAGGATCCCCGGGTCGAGTCCCGCATCTACGCGCCCTCCGGGCTCATCTCCACCCCGGCCGAGAAGGCCCTCGAGGCGCAGTGGAAGGCCCTGCCGCCCGAGCGCCAGCCGGTCCGCGGGAGGCACTGACCGTGGCGGCGCAGGCACTGCGCACACTGGCCGCCTCGCTCACCACGGCCTGGCGGAGCACCGTGTGGTTCCTTCGCGGCGTGCTCGGGGCGGACGCCTACCAGCACTACCTGGCCCACCAGGCCCGGGTGCACCCGGGTGTCGAGCCGATGTCCGAGCGGGCCTTCTGGAAGGACAGGATGGACTGGCAGGACCGGAACCCGCAGGGACGCTGCTGCTAGCACACTGACTGGACGTCCGGCGCAGCACAGCCCGGAACGGGCGGCTCCCGGGGCATCGGGAGCGCTGGCTGCGCTGATCCGAGCGCTCCGCGCATCCAGGGGTCAGCGGAAGGGCGCCATGCCGTGTGGATCTCTGGGCCGAGAACCCTGAGTACGCCGAGAGGCCGCATGTGCCCGGCTGGGAGGAGGGCCCTAGGCGCCTGGAGTGAGGTGTTCCCGGATGGCGTGCGCGACGTCGAGGGGAGAGTCCTCGGTGGGGATGTGCTTGCCGTGTACCTCGACCAGGTCCGAACCGGGGATCTCGGTGACGTAGCGGCGGGCGTAGTGGAGCTTCTGGAAATCATCCTCCCGGCCCCACACCAGCCGGGTCGGAATGGCCGCCTCCTGCAAGGCGGGAATCAGGGCCAGGGTGTATTCGGGGGCGGCGGCCGCGGCCATCGCCGTCCAGGACCGCACCCTGGCCGGATCGCGCCAGGGACTGAGGTAGTCGGCCAGTTCGGCATCGCCCAGGGTGCGGTGGACGCTGCCCCGGGTGGAGGTGGTGCGCGCCTCGAGGAGGTCCTCGACGGTGGTGGCTGCCCGTACCTGGGGGTCGCGGTATCGTTCGACGGCCGGTACCGGCCAGGAGTCGAACATGACCGCGTTCATCAGCACCATCCTGTGGATCCGGCCGGTGGTCGCGGCCAGGTGTTGGGCGATGCCTCCGCCGATGTCATGGCCGGCCACGTCGAAAGTGCCCAGTCCTAGGGCATCGGCGGCCGCCAGGACGGTCCGCGCCAGAGCCGGGACGGTGGCCTGCTCGACGGGGAGTTCTCCGGCGCTGGCCCCGAAGCCCGGCAGGTCCAGGGCGATGCACCGGGCGGTGTGCCCCAGTTCGGGCAGGATCGGCGCCCACACCCGGCTCCAGAAGGTGCCGTGCACCAGGACCAGGGGCGGGGCGTCTTCATCTCCGCTGGTGAGGTAGGACAGGTCGGCGCCATCGACCGTGATGGTGCGGCGGGCCACCGGCTGGTGTTCCATGGTTCTCCTCTTCTGGCCAGCGTGGGTGTCGGCGGTGCCGGCCTGGATCGGGGGTTGCGTTCAGGATGCCGTGGTGAGGGCCGGAGCCAGATCCGTCAGGGCGGCCACTGTGAGGTCAGGGTGTGCGCAGGAGGAGGGGTAGACAGCTCCGTTTCGGTTCACCCAGGTGGTGCATGGCCGACATGTCCGAGAGGGGCTCGTTGACATCGAAGACGATGACCGTCGGTGTTCCGGTCATGGTGAGATTCCTTCCAGTGGTCCTGGGAGCGGCCGCCGCGTGCCGCCGCGGCACGGTGACCGTGTCCACCCTGCCATCTCATCGGCCGCCGCACCACGGCCCCCGGTGATGGGCGGTGTCCCGGACGCCGGCCACGGGGCGGGCCCAGGCTGAGCGGACGGAGGCCTTCAGCGTGACGTCCGCTCAGCTGCGCGACACCCTGGGGATCGAACTGTGGCGCATCCCCGTGGTGGTCGTCACGGCGATCGCGATCCACCTGGTCTTCCTGCTGCCGATCCGCCTGTCCGGTCCTCGGCATGATGGCTTCTCTCCGGGTTGCGGTATCAGGCTCCTCTGGTCTGTCGTCACCCCGGGCGGAAGGGGCCACGCAGGCCAGCCGCCAGTCCGGGTCATGCCGATCAGGCTCTCACCGCACCGGACGGCGCGGCCAGTGGCTGTGCCCGCGGGCCCGGTCCGCAGGGCGCACAATGGAGCCGTGACCATCGTCGACAACGCCATCTACAAGGACGGCAAGCGCATCCTGGCCCCCACCAGCCTCCAGGAGACCTTCGAGGAGTGTGAACGGCTGGGTGGCATGGCCTGGGTCGGGCTGTACCGGCCGGACGAGGCGGAGCTGCAGGAGGTCGCCGAGGAGCTGAACCTGCACGAGCTGGCGGTCGAGGACGCGCTGGCCGGCGGGCAGCGGGCCAAGCTCGAGCACTACGACGACGACCGGTTCTTCGTGCTGATCCCAGCCCGCTACATCGACGAGACCGAGACGGTCGAGTTCGGCGAGCTCAACGTGTTCGTCGGGGCGAACTTCGTGGTCACGGTGCGCCACTCCGAGGTGCCGGACCTCTCCCGCGTGCGGTTGCACCTGGAGCGGGACCGGCCCGAACGGCTCGCCGCGGGGACCTCCGCCGTGGTGCACGGGATCCTGGACACGGTGGTGGACGACTACTTCCCGGTCGCGGACGGCCTGGACAACGACATCGCGGAGATCGAGGACCAGATCTTCGCGGGGGACGGCAACGTCTCCCGGCGCATCTACCAGCTCTCCCGGGAGGTGGTGAACTTCCAGCGGGCGATCCGGTCCCTGCCGTACATGCTCGACAACATGATCGAGAACCTGGAGACGGACCCGTCCAAGGTCGAGGTGGTCCGCAAGCTGCGGGACGTCCAGGACCACACGGAGCAGCTCAACGACCGCGTCATGGCCATGCGGACCATGCTCGAGCACGCCCTGGAGCTGGACTCGACCCTGACCTCCAAGAAGCTCGCCGAGGAGTCCGTGCGGCAGAACGACCAGGTGAAGAAGATCTCGTCCTGGGCGGCCATCATCTTCGCCCCGCAGTTGATCGGCTCCATCTACGGCATGAACTTCGACCGCATGCCGGAACTCCACTGGGCCTGGGGCTACCCCTTCGCCCTCGGGCTCATGCTGGCGATCGCCGTGGTGCTCTACGTCCTGTTCAGGCGCAACGACTGGCTGTAAGCGCGCTCCGGCGCCCCGCCGTCAGTCGAGGCCCAGGTCGTCCTTGCCGAAGGCGAAGAGGTAGGGCACGCCGGCCTCGGACTCGATCCGTTCGGCGGCACCGGTGGAACGGTCCACGATCACGGCCACGGCCCGCACGGTGCCACCGGCGGCGCGGACGCCCTCCACGGCGGTCAGGGCGGAGCCACCGGTGGTCGAGGTGTCCTCGAGCACGACGACGTCCCGGCCCTCGACGGCGGGACCCTCGACCTGGCGGCCCATCCCGTAGGACTTCTGGGCCTTGCGCACCACGAACGCGTCGACGCCCCGGCCCTGCCGGCCGGCCTCGTGCAGGATCGCGGTGCCGACCGGATCGGCCCCCATGGTCAGCCCGCCCGCGGCGCTGAACCCGATGCCGGCCCCATCCAGCAGGTCGAGCATGACGCGGCCGACCAACGGTGCGGCCTCATGGTGCAGGGTGACCCGGCGCAGGTCGATGTAGTAGTCGGCCTCCTGCCCGGAGGACAGCGTGACCCGGCCCCGGACGACGGCCAGTTCCTGGATGAGCTCGAGCAACCGGGCACGGTCCCGCGCCTTCTGGTCCGCCGAGCGGGCGGCGGGGGAATCCGGGGTCTGAGTAGTCATGCCGTCCATCCTAGATTCTCGGGCGGACCCCTCCTAGGGTGGTGACATGAGCGATCCCCAGCCTCCCCAGGAACCCCTGTCGGACCGTCCCACCGAACAGCTGCTCAGCTACTGGCTCAACATGGTGGACACGCTGCTCACCCAGCGCGTCAACGAGTCCCTGGCCGAACACGGCCTGACCCGGGCCCAGTGGCAGCTGATGAACGCCCTGACCTCCCGCCCGCAGTCCGCCGAGGAGCTCGGGCACGTGCTGCCGCCGCCCGTGGCCGGGTCGGACGAGGGCCCGCGCACGGTGAAGGAGAACCTGGACGAACTGGTGGAGTCCGGCTGGCTCGTGGTGGAGGGCGATCTCTACACCCTCACGAGCACCGGACGCACCAGCGGCGAGCGCGTGGCCGCCGTGGTCGAGGAGATGCGGGCCGACATCACCGAGGGCCTGGACGAGGAGCAGTACGAGACCGTGATGACCGCGTTGCAGACCATGGCGCGGAACCTCGGCTGGTCGCGCACCTAAAACCGCCCCTAGGCTGGGCCCATGCGCGAAATGCAGAAGGCCATCATTGCCGAGTTCGGTGTCAAGCCGGAGATCGATCCAGCCGCCGAGGCGGCCGCACGTGTCCAGTTCCTCCAGGACTACTTGCGAGCCAGCGGCGCGAGGGGATTCGTCCTGGGCATCTCGGGCGGACTCGACTCCACGCTGGCCGGCCGGCTCGCCCAGCTGGCCGTCGAGGGGTTGCGCGCCGAGGGCATCCAGGCCGAGTTCGTCCCCGTCCGGCTGCCCTACAACGTCCAGCATGACGAGGACGACGCCCAGGCCGCCCTGGACTTCATCGACGGTGACGCGGAGACCACGTTCGACATCGCGGCCGCCGTGGATGGCTTCGAGGCTGAGTTCACCGCCGCCACCGGGGAGCCGATCACCGATTTCAACAAGGGCAACGTCAAGGCCCGGGTGCGCATGGTGGCCCAGTACGCCATCGCCGGTGCGCACGGGCTGCTGGTGATCGGCACCGATCACAGCGCGGAGTCCGTGACCGGCTTCTTCACCAAGTTCGGGGACGGAGCGGCCGACGTGCTGCCGCTGTTCGGCCTGAACAAGCGGCAGAACCGGCAGCTGCTGAAGCACCTGGGCGCCGAGGAGCGGCTCTGGGCGAAGGTCCCCACCGCGGACCTGCTGGACGACAAGCCCGGTCAGACCGATGAGGCCGAGCTCGGGCTGAGCTACGACGTGATCGACGACTACCTCGAGGGCAGGGTGGTTCCCACCGACGCGGCGGAGAAGCTCGAGCAGGTCTACCTGCGGTCCCGCCACAAGCGGACCACCCCGGTCAGCATCCTCGACTCGTGGTGGCGCCAGGACTGAGCCCGGCCCGAAGCGCCCCTGGCGGAAGGTCTTGGCTAGGCTGGCCGGGTGAAGATCGCGACCTGGAATGTGAACTCCCTCCGTGCCCGTGCCGACCGCGTGGAGTCCTGGCTCGAGCGCACGGACGTGGACGTCCTGGCGATCCAGGAGACCAAGTGCAAGGACGAGAACTTCCCGTGGGAGCTCTTCGAGCGCATGGACTACGAGGTGGCGCACTTCGGTTTCTCGCAGTGGAACGGGGTGGCCATCGCCTCGCGCGTGGGCCTGGCGGACGTGGAGCGGACCTTCGTGGGCCAGCCGGAGTTCGGCAAGGGCGGCGTGGATGCCGTCCAGGAGGCCCGGGCGATCGCCGCCACCGTCGGCCAGGGCGAGGACTCTCTGCGGATCTGGTCCCTCTACGTCCCCAACGGCCGTGCCCTCGAGGACGAGCACATGGCCTACAAGCTGCACTGGCTGGACGTGCTCCGTGAGCACGCGGTGGATGCGGTCGCCGGGGACCCCTCGCTCCGCCTGGCCCTCACCGGGGACTGGAACATCGCCCCGCGGGACGAGGACGTCTGGGACATGCAGTTCTTCCTGGACGAGGGGCTGACCCACGTCTCACCCGCCGAGCGCGCCGCTTTCCACGCCTTCGAGGAGGCGGGCTTCCAGGACGTGGTCCGTCCCCGCCACCCCGGCCCGGGGGTCTACACGTACTGGGACTACAAGCAGCTGCGGTTCCCCAAGAAGGAGGGCATGCGCATCGACTTCGTGCTTGCCTCTCCCGCCCTGGCCACCTCCGTCACGGACGCCTGGATCGACCGTGACGAGCGCAAGGGCAAGGGCGCCTCGGACCACGCCCCCGTGGTCGTGGAGCTCGGCCCGGCCGCGGGGGCCTGAACCGGGCCCATGGAATACCAGTCCGAGCTGCGCGTCTACCAGCCCCTCGCCGCGTTTCCCGACGCCGTCCAGGCCGGGTTCCTGCGCGTCCGTCACCGCACGCGTGCGGCGGCGGAGGAGGAGGCGTCCCGACGGGCGTGGCGCCGGCTGCTGCGCGACGTCACCGACCCGTTCCCCCACGGGTCGGACCTGGTCCGCGTGTTGCAGGTGCCCGGGCCGGCGGACGGCCCCGTCTCGGAGTACTTCTGCCCGGACGAGATGGCGCTGCGCTGTGAACTGTCCGCGGAGCAGCTCGCGGAGTCGATGCGTCCGCAGACCTTCAACCTGGTGGTCCCGGAGGCGGCCCGGCGGGCCAACCTGGAACGCCTCGCCGAGCACCTGGAGGCGGACGGCCCCGAGGAGCTGCGGCACGTCCACACCCGGACCGCGGTCTGGGGCGTGCCGGCGTCCTGGTTCGCCCTCGTCCACGAGGACGACACCATCGAGGTCGAGACGGACCCCGGTTCCGCACCGGCCGGGGGCGCCTTCGACGCGGGCGCCGTCCGGACCGTGCGGGTCACCGTCCCGCTCGCCCTCGCCCTCGAGCGGGCCCGGCGGGCGGCCGTGGTGCTCTCCCTGCACGCGCCGGACATGGACCTGCTGAGCGACCTCACCGTCCTCGTGGCCTGGCTGGAGTCCTTCCACCCGGACTCCATGGTGGAACTGGACTACGGCGGCCTGGCCCGGCTGGTCTGGCCGGACGACTCCCCCTTCGACGTCCGCACCGCGCTCGAGGCGCTGGAGGACGGCGACCAGGAGGCGGCGGTGGTGGCGAACCACCGCATGGTGCGGCGGTGGCTGCCCGTGCGGCAGCTCGGCCGCGCCAGCTGAGCCCCCGCGAGCCCCGTCCAGGGGCGGGGGCCGTGCGAAGGACCGCCCGCGGTGCCCGGCGCGGCGGACGAGGGGTGGCGGATCCGCCCCCTGCCCCGGAAACCGTGGACCACTAGGCTGGGCCCATGACCACGGGACCCCTGAGCACTCCTCCGTCCGAAGCCCGCAACCGTCCGCAGAACCCCTGGTGGGTGGACGCCGTGATCTACCAGGTCTATCCCCGCTCCTTCGCAGACGCGGACGGCAACGGCATGGGTGACCTGGCCGGGGTGACGGCGAGACTGCCCTACCTGCAGCAGCTCGGGGTGGACGCCGTCTGGCTGTCCCCGTTCTATGTCTCCCCGCAGAAGGACGGCGGCTACGACGTCGCCGACTACCGGGACGTGGACCCGCTCTTCGGCACCCTGGCGGACGCCGACGCCCTGATCGACGCCGCCCATGAGGCCGGATTGCGCATCATCGTGGACTTGGTCCCCAACCACACCTCCTCGGCCCACCCCTGGTTCACCGAGGCACTGGCCGCCGACCCGGACACGGAGGAGGGCCGGGCGGCCCGGGACCGGTACATGTTCCGTCCCGGGGCCGGGGCCGACGGTTCGGAGCCGCCGAACAACTGGCAGTCCACCTTCGGCGGGCAGGCCTGGACGCGCACCACGAACCCGGACGGCACGCCCGGGGACTGGTACCTGCACCTGTTCGACTCCTCCCAGCCGGACCTGAACTGGGAGAACCCGGAGGTCAGGGACGAGTTCGAGGACATCCTGCGGTTCTGGCTGGACCGGGGGGTGGACGGGTTCCGGGTGGACGTGGCCCACGGGCTGGTCAAGGCCGAGGGCCTGCCGGACCACGCCGAGCGCCCCGGCATGGTCTCGGACGCCGGCCTGGCGCCGGCGGCGTTGAGCACCGATGACGGGATGGACGTCTCCGGCCACGCCGAGGAGAACCCGCAGGACCACTCCCACCCGGTCCCGTACCACGACCAGGAGGGCGTCCACGAGATCTACCGCTCGTGGAACGCGGTGCTCTCGGAGTACGACCACGACCCGGTGCTGGTGGCGGAGGCCTGGGTGGCCCCGCTGGAGCGGCTCTTCCGCTATGTCCGCCCGGGCGAGATGCACCAGGCGTTCAACTTCACCTTCCTGATGGCCGGCTGGGACGCCGTCCGGCTCTCGGATGCCATCACGGTCTCCGTGGAGGAGGCGGACAAGGTGGGCGCTCCGAACACCTGGGTGCTGTCCAACCATGACACGGTCCGCCACGCCTCCCGCTTCGGACTGACCGACCCCACCCGCTACCCCTCGGGAATCGGTGCCGAGGACGAGCAGCCGGACGAGGCGCTCGGGTGGAAGCGCGCCCGCGCGGCCGCCCTGATCGAGCTGGGGCTGCCCGGCTCCGCCTACGTCTACCAGGGAGACGAGCTGGGCCTGCCCGAGCACACCGAGCTGGACGACTCCCTGCGGCAGGACCCCACCTTCTTCCGCACCGAGGGCGCCGAGAAGGGCCGGGACGGCTGCCGGATCCCCATGCCCTGGCGCGCCGGGGCGCCCGGGCTCGGCTTCGCCGTCGGGAACCCCGCGGACGACGACGGCGCCGCCCCGGGCGCGGACGCGCGGCCGGCCGCCCCCTGGCTCCCCCAGCCGGAGTCCTACGCCCGGTACGCCGCCGACCAGCAGGTCGGCGTGAAGGGCTCGACCTTCGAGCTGTACCGCCAGTTGATCGCCGTGCGCGGCGAACTGGACCTGGGCACCGGGGCGTTCGCCTGGTCACGGTTCCACGCCCCGGACCACGGGGTGCTCGCCTTCACCGTGACCACCGGTGGCGGCCGGCACCTGGGTTCCGGGGAGCCGATCCCCGAGAAGGTGGTGCTCGTGCTGGCCAACCTGGGCGAGACCGCCGTGGACGTCCCCGAGCACTACGCCGCGGCCATCTTCAGCCAGGACGAGGCCCTGCAGGACGGGCAGCTGATGCCGGACTCGGCGGCCTGGTTCCTCAGGCACTGAGGCCCGGCCGGATCAGCGTCGGCCCGGATCAGCGGCGGTCCGGATCAGCGTGGGTCCGGCCGGCTTCCCCGCCGTGTGGCGCACGTCATGTTCGCGCCCGGCCGGGTAACCTGCCGAGCATGGACCTGAAGAACACCTCTGCCCTCGTCACCGGTGCCGCCTCCGGGCTCGGCGCCGCCACCGCCGCGCTGCTCGCCGGTCGCGGCGCCCACGTCATCGGCGTGGACCTGCCCTCCTCGATCGAGAACGCGTCCGCGGTGGACGGCGTCTCCTACGTCGCCGCCGACGTGACGGACCCGGACCAGGTGCGCGCCGCCGTTGCGGCCGCGACCGAGGCCGGCCCCCTGCGCACGGTGGTGAACTGTGCCGGCATCGCCCCCTCCGCCCGCATCCTCGGCAAGTCCGGTCCCCACGACCTCCGCCTGTTCGAGACGGTGGTGCGGGTGAACCTGATCGGGACCTTCACGGTGCTGTCCCTGGCCGCGGAGGCGATGGCGGCCACGGAACCCGTGGACGAGGACGGCCAGCGGGGCGTCGTGGTCAACACCGCCTCCGTGGCGGCGTTCGAGGGGCAGATCGGCCAGGCCGCCTATTCCGCCTCCAAGGGCGGGGTGCACAGCCTGACCATCACCGCGGCCCGGGACCTGGCCAGCAAGGGCATCCGGGTGAACACCATCGCCCCGGGCGTGGTGGAGACGCCCATGCTGGCGACGATCAGCGAGGAGTACCGGGCGGGTCTGGCCGAGGGCGTGCCGTTCCCGCACCGGCTGGGCCGGCCGGCGGAGTTCGCCCAGCTGGTGGAGACGTTCGTGGACCACCACTACCTCAACGGGACCACCATCCGGATGGACGGCGCCCTGCGCATGGCCCCGCGCTGACCCCACGCTCTCCAGGACGGGCACGGCCCGGGAACGGCGAAGGCCCCCGCTGGAAGCGGGGGCCTTCGGTCGTGCTGGTGGCTCCGACCGGCGTCGATCCGGTGACCTTTCGATTTTCAGTCGAACGCTCTACCAACTGAGCTACAGAGCCTGGCACCATCCGGTGGCTAGACCGGTGATCACCAAGATCCTCCGTGCCGGTGTTATCCGGCAATCGGAACATCCGAGCGACCCTGACGGGACTCGAACCCGCGACCTCCGCCGTGACAGGGCGGCGCGCTAACCAACTGCGCTACAGGGCCAGTGTGCGAGAAACCACTCTACCAGACGTTTTGCAGTGGTTTGACCACTTCGTCCGGCGGCCCGGCCTGACGGCTGGACCAGCGTTTCCTGCGTACCCCCAACGGGATTCGAACCCGTGTCGCCGCCGTGAAAGGGCGGTGTCCTAGGCCTCTAGACGATGGGGGCCTGAACACTTCGGGTTCCCGAAGTGGACCTGCAAGAGTCTAGAGGCTTCCCATGCCGAACCGCAAACCGGGGCGATGCCCGAAGACCCCCCCCGGGAACGGGCACGATGGACGGGTGGACCCATCCGATCACCACCCCGACCCTCCCGAGCCCGCCGAGATGTCCGAGGAGGACTTCGACCGTGCCGTCTCCGACGCCCTCGAGGCGATCCCGCCGGCCCTGACCGAGCGCCTGTCCAACGTGGCGGTCTTCGTCGAGGAGGAGTATGAGCCGGAGCCCTGGGAGGACCCCGGCACGGAACTGCTCGGGCTCTACGACGGCATCCCGCTGACCGAACGCGCGGAGATGCCCTGGCAGCTCCCCGATCGCATCGTGATCTTCCGGGGTCCGCTGCTGCGGATGTGCCGGGACCGGGAGGAACTGGTGGAGGAGATCACGGTGACGGTCGTCCACGAGGTGGCGCACTTCTTCGGGATCGACGACGCCACGCTGCACGATCTCGGCTGGGGATGAGGTGCCCCCTCAGGCTGCGCGGGTCAGGAGTACATCGGGCCGAAGCTCGCCCGCGTCGCCAGGCGGCTGTCCTTGAGGTAGGGCACCACCATGACGGGACCGTGGGCGTGCGAGATGATGCCCTGGCTCGTGGACCCCAGCAGGGCGCCGGTGAATCCGCCGTGGCCGCGGGTGCCGACGACGGTCAGCCGGGCGGTCTTCGACTCCCCGACCAGGACGTCCACCGGCACGCCGTCGATGATCTCGGAGCTGACCTCCAGCCCCGGGAACTCGGAACGCAGCCACTCGACCCCAGCCTCGAGCTTCTCCTGCATCTCCTCGATCATGGCCTGCTCGTCCACGGTGGCCGGCAGCCAGGCGACCGCACCGGAGATCGGCGGCATGGCGATGACCACCCGCAGCGGGGACCGGCGGACGTCGGCCTCCAGGGCCGCGGCCAGCGCCGCCACGCGGCCCTGTTCGGATCCGTCCACGCCGACCACCACGGGGATCCCCTCGGCGGCCCGGCTGGCGTGTTCACCCTTGGGCACGATCACCACGGGGCACTTCGCGTGGGCCGGGAGCGCTCCCGCCACCGAGCCCAGCAGTCGTCCGAGGAACCCGCCGCGGCCGCGCGTGCCGGCCACCAGCAGGTTGGCATTGGCCGAGTAGTCCACCAGCACCCCGGCGGCGTCGCCCATCTCCACCCGGTGCACCAGCGGCACGTTGAGGTTGCCCAGTTGGTTCACCACGCCCTGCAGCACCTGCATGGCGCCGTCGCGGATCATGGTGTCGTCCGGGATGCCGTACCCGGCCTCCAGCGCGGAGGCCGCGAACACGGGCATCGTGTAGGCGGTGACCAGGGTCAGGGGCAGGCCGCGCAGTTCCGCCTCCCGGGCTCCCCACTTCGCCGCCGAGACGGACTGTTCGGAGCCGTCCACGCCCACCACGATGCCGTGGGTGGTGGCCTGTTCGGGAGTGATCGGGCTGTTGTCGTGGTCCTGTGAACCGGTCATGACGGCCTCCTGTCGTTCTCGCCGGTGTCGTCGTTGACACGGGCGGATGATGATCCCAGTTTAGTTCCCGGGAGCGGTTCGGCTAAGGGCCGGGCCCCTGCCGCGAAGTCCGTGACGGGGTCCACGAGGCGGGCCGGGAGCGGGTCGGCGAGCAGGTGCCGCACCAGGCCGTCCCGGCTGAGGGCCCCTCCCCCGTCCCGGGCCGTGAGCCGGCCGTCCGTGGCGGCGAAGACGATGTTGCCGCGACGCCGGCCCTTGAGCATCTGCGGGTCGGCGATCGCCACCACGGTGCCGAAGACGGCGCGGAGCGTGGCCGCCTCCCGCCGTGCGGCGGTCAGGTCCGGGCCCCCGCCGTGGTTCACCAGGTAGACCCCGTCCGCGCCCAGCACCCGCCGGGCGTGGCGGGCCGCGTCCAGGCCGATCAGGTGATCCGGGGTGACCTGGTCCTCGGGCGTGGTCCCGGCGAAGACGTCCCGGACGATCACGTCCCGGCTGTGCTCATGGGCACCGCCCAGTACCTCTCCGGCCTCACCCACGCGGATCCGCAGCCGCGGGGCGCGGGGCAGGGCGAAGCGGTCGCGGGCCAGCGCGGCCAGGCCGGCGTCGAGCTCCACGGCCGTCTGCCGGGAGTCCGGGTACCAGGCCGCCGCCCAGCGGGCCAGCGTGCACCCGGCGGCGCCCAGGTGCAGGATCCGCAGTGGCTCCTCCGGTGCCCAGCGGTGCATGATGACCGCCGCGATCCAGCGCATGTACTCGAAGCCCAGGTCCAGCGGGTCCTCCGGGTTGAGCTGGGAGGACTCCGCGCCGTTGAGCTTGAGCAGCCAGGCCCCGTCGGTGAAGGGATCGCGCAGGATCTCCGCGGTGCCCGAGTCGATGGTGAAGACGCCGGGTTCGATCCCCGGAACCTCCCCGCCGCGCGAGGCCGGGCGGCCCCCGGCACCGCCCTTCCTGCCCGCGGACTTCCGGCCGGAACGCTCACGCGCCACGGCGCACCATGAGCTGCTCGTCCAGCCCGGCCCAGGGGCCGGTCATCGGGACGGGGGCGCCGACCTCGGCGAAACCGTGCCGGCGGTAGAAGGCGCGGGCGCACTCGTCGGCCGAGACGATCCGGACCCGGCAGGGTGAACTGCCGACGGCCCGGGCCAGGAGGGCGTCGGCCACGCCGGACCCCTGGGCCTCGGCCAGCACGTAGAGCGCGCGGAGCTCGAGTGGGGGCAACCCGGCATCGACCGACCCAACGACCCCCGCCTCCCAGGACCCGGTGGCCCCGGGCCCGGCTGCCGGGTCCGGGGCATCCGCGGTGACGAGGGGACCGGCCGAGGCCAGGCCCACGCAGCGGCCGCGGGCGTCCTCGGCCAGCCACAGCTCGGTGCCCCGCGCCAGTTCCCGGCGCCAGTGCTCGACCTGTTGCGGCAGGGTCGCCTCGGCGGCGGTGAAGAACGGTTCGTCCCTCAGGTGGCCGTAGGCCTCGCGCCAGGCGACGGCCTTCATGGCCAGCACGGCCTCGAGGTCGGCCTGGGCGGCGTCGCGGACGTAGAAGCGGGCCTGGTTCCCGGACCCGCTCACCGGTTCTTCAGGGCCGCTTCCAGGCGCTCGACCTTGCCGTCGAGCTCACCGGTGTGCCCGGGCCGGATGTCCGCCTTGAGCACCAGCGAGATCCGTGAGCCGAACGGGGCCACGGCGTCCACGGCGTCCTTGACGACCGCCATGACCTCGTCCCACTCCCCCTCGATCTCGGTGAACATCGAGGAGGTGCGGTTGGGCAGCCCGGAGTCCCGGACCACCTGCACGGCGGCGGCCACGGCGTCGTGCACCGAACCGTCCTCGGCCTGGTGCTGCGTACCGGGATCCCCGGGGCGGGGCGTTCCGGAGGGGGCGACGGAGAAGGCGACGATCATGCATCCAGTCTGCCCCACCGCCGCCGGGGGCCCAAGGGGTGGGCTATGCGCCGCCGCCGAAGAGCGGCGCCACCGCCTTGATGAGCTCGTAACCGCCGAGGACCACGAAGACGAGGGCGGTGAGGCCCAGCAGGGCGTTGTGGAACCAGCGGTTGCGGAACTTCGCCGGGACGAGCTTGCGCTGGTTGTTCAGGAACAGCAGCGTGACGGCCAGGAACGGCATGAACAGCGCCCCGAGCGTGCCGTAGAGCAGGATCAGGAAGATCGGCCGCTCCAGGAACAGCAGGGACATCGGCAGGATGGTCAGCCAGATCAGGTAGAACCGGGCCGGCTTCGACTCCAGCGAGGGGGCGTCGTCCTGGTCCAGGCTGTCGGCCGGCTTGCGGAAGTTCGTCCAGAAGTCGGCGAACATCAGCGAGACGCCGTGCCACACGCCCAGCAGGGAGGAGAAGGAGGCGGCGAAGAAGCCGATCAGGAAGATGATGGAGAACGCCTGGCCGTAGCGGTCGGCCAGCACGTTGCCCACGTCCAGCAGCCCGCGGTCACCGGCGGAGATGGCCAGCCCGGCCGAGTGCAGCAGCTCCACGCCCATGATCATGGTGGCGATCACGAAGATGCCGGTGAGGACGTAGGCCGTGGCGTTGTCGTAGCGCATGACCTTCATCCACTTGGGCGTGTTCCAGCCCTTCTCGCGCAGCCAGTAGCCGTAGGCGGCCAGGGTGATGGTGCCGCCGACGCCGCCGGCCAGTCCGAGGACGTAGAACATGGCGCCCTCCTCCGCGGGGATCATGGGGATCAGCCCGGTGAGGATCTCCCCGAGGTTCGGCGCGGTCAGGGCCGCCGAGACCAGCACGGCGAAGAACATGATGCCGATGAGCACGGTCATGAGCTTCTCGATGAGCCCGTACTTGTTGATCCACACCAGGCCCAGGCCGATCAGCCCGGAGACGATCGCGAAGATCTTGGAGTCGACCTCCGGGAACAGCGCCGAGAGGGGCAGCGCCACCGAGCTCATGGCGGTGGCCCCGTAGACGAAGCCCCAGATCATGATGTAGATGCCGAAGTACCAGCTGGTCCAGACGCCCAGGGTGCGCCAGCCCTGGAAGATGGTCTTGCCGGTGGACAGGTAGTACCGGCCGGTGCCCTCCACGAGCACGATCTTGAAGATGACGCCCAGCACCACGGCCCACATGAGCCCGTAGCCGTAGCGCGAGCCCGCCGTCAGGGTGGCGACGAGGTCCGCGGCGCCCACGCCGGTGGCGGCGGCGACGATGCCGGGACCCAGCGAGTTCCACTTGACCTTGACCGGCGTCTCGTCGATCTCGGCCTGCGTGAACCCGACGATCTCGGGGTTGTGGACCGGATGATGGCGGTCCACGGGGTCGTGACGTGACATGGTGTCCCCTAGGTGAGGTGCGATGGGATGACAGGAGAATGGCGTAGGACACGGTAGCCGGTGATCAGGGCCGCTCCCAAAGCGCCCACGTGGCCGGAGCCCGCGGAGCGCGCGCCTAGAGTGGGATCCGAGGCACACCGTCCACGGGAAGGCTTGGAACGCGACATGACCCAGGGCATCTTCGTCACCACCACCACCAACGGGGCCGGCAAGTCCCTCGTGACGCTCGGGCTGGCGGACTCGCTGTACAAGCGCACCGGTTCGATCGGCTTCTTCCGCCCGGTGGTCCCGGGTGACTCGGTGGAGGCCGACCCCATGGTCCAGCTGATGCGGGAGAGCTACGGGCTCGACGCCGGCCGGTCCCGGGGCGGGGTGACGGCCGCCGAGGCGCGGGGCATGCTGGCCGAGGGCCGTTCCGACGAACTGCACGAGCGCTGCGTGGCCCAGTTCGACGAGATGGCTGCGGCCTGCGCGATCATCGTGGTCGAGGGCACGGACCTGACCGGGGCAGACCCGGCGATCGAGCTCGACCTCAACGCCTCGCTGGCCCGCCACCTGGGCACGCCCGTGGTGGGCGTGGTCTCCGCTGCCGGGCTGGACGGGACCGGCGTCGCCGATGCCGTGGACCTGGCCCGGCGCACCCTGGACGAGTCCGGCGTCGAGCTGCTGGCGATGATGGTCAACCGGGCCGACCCGGCACGCCTGGACACGGTCACCGAGGCCATCCGCCCCGGCCGCCACGCCTGGCCGGTGTACGTCCTGCCCGAGCTGCCCGAGCTGGCGCTGCCCTCGGTGGCGGAGATCGCCGCCGCCCTCGGCCTGACCCAGGTGGCCGGCAACACGAACCTGGACCGTGACGTCTCCGAGGTCAGGGCCGTGTCCATGGAGGGCGGGAACTTCCTGCAGATCCTGCGTGAGGGCGCCCTCGTGCTGGTCTCCGGGGACCGCTCGGACGCCGTGCTCGCCACCGTCGCCTCGTCCCTGGCCCCGGAGTTCCCCGTGGCCTCCGGGATGATCCTGACCAACGGGATCGAGCCCAACGAGCAGATCCGCCGACTCTACGCCGGGGCGACCTTCCCGATCTTCAGCACTTTCGCCGACACCTTCAGCACGGCCCGGTCCGTCGCCACGGTGCGCAGCGAGCTCTCCAGCGCCCAGCCCCGCAAGACCGCCGCAGCCCTGGGCGCCTGGCACCAGCGCGTGGACGGCAACGAGTTGTTCGAGCGCATCCAGCTGCCGCGCGCCGAGCGGACCACCCCGCTGCGCTTCCTGCACGGGCTGATCGAGCGGGCCCGGGCCGACCGGAAGCGGATCGTGCTCCCGGAGGGCGAGGACCCCCGCATCCTGCGCGCCGCCGAGATCCTGCGCCGCCGGGACGTGTGCGACCTCGTGGTGCTCGGCGACGAGGCCCTGGTGCGCGACGTGGCGGCCCGCGAGGGCGTGGACCTGACCGGCCTGGAACTGCTGGACCCCGCCACCGCGCCGGCCCGTGAGCGCTACGCCGAGGAGTACGCCCGGCTGCGCTCCCACAAGGGGGTGGACATCGACCGGGCGCGCGAGGTGATGACCGAGGGCGCGTACTTCGGCACGATGATGGTCCACCTGGGAGACGTGGACGGCATGGTCTCCGGGGCGGCACACACCACCGCCAACACCATCCGCCCGGCACTGGAGTTCGTGAAGACCCGTCCCGGGGTCTCGATCGTCTCCTCCGTGTTCTTCATGCTGCTGCCGGACCGCGCCCTGGTCTACGGCGACTGCGCCGTGAACCCGGACCCGGACGCCGACCAGCTGGCCGACATCGCCTACGCCTCGTCCGTGACCGCCCACCAGTTCGGCGTGGACCCGCGGGTGGCCATGCTGTCCTACTCCACCGGCGGCTCCGGCTCCGGGGAGGCGGTGGACAAGGTCCGCACCGCCACCGAACTGGTCCGGGCGGCCCACCCGGAGCTGAAGGTGGACGGCCCGCTGCAGTACGACGCGGCGGTGAACGCCTCCGTGGCCGCCTCGAAGATGCCGGACTCCGAGGTGGCCGGCCAGGCGACCGTGTTCATCTTCCCGGACCTGAACACGGGCAACAACACGTACAAGGCGGTCCAGCAGTCCTCCGGGGCCGTGGCCGTCGGGCCGGTGCTGCAGGGACTGAACAAGCCGGTCAACGACCTCTCCCGCGGGTGCACGGTGGACGACATCGTCAACACCGTGGCCATCACCGCCATCCAGGCCCAGGGCGACTGACCACCGGCTCCGGCCCCCGCCTCCCCAGAAAGGCTCTCCCAGACATGCTCATCCTCGTCATCAACTCCGGCTCCTCCTCACTGAAGTACCAGGTTCGTGAGGTCAATGCCGACGGCACGGAGCCGGCGGACCCGGTGGTGGCGAAGGGCCTGGTGGAGCGCATCGGGGTGCCCGGCTCCGGGATCGACAACCACGTCGAGGCGCTGGAACGGGTCAACGAGGAACTGGAGGAGATTCTCGGGGACCGTCAGATCGCCGCCGCCGGCCACCGCGTGGTGCACGGCGGCGAGCGCTTCAAGGCCCCGGCCCTGGTGACCATGGAGGTCATCCGGGCGATCGAGCGGCTGGCCCCGCTGGCCCCGCTGCACAACCCGGCGGCCGCCCAGGGCCTGCGGGCCATCGCGGACCGGTGGCCGGACATGCCCCAGGTGGTCGTCTTCGACACCTCCTTCCACCAGACCATGCCGGAGGAGGCCTGGCGCTACGCCCTGCCGGACGCGCTCTACACCGAGAACGGCATCCGCCGCTACGGCTTCCACGGCACCAGCCACGACCTGGTCACCGGGATCGCGGCCGAGACCCTCGGCATCGACCGGGACGACTTCAACGCGGTGATCCTGCACCTGGGCAACGGCGCCTCGGCCACCGCCATCCGCGGCGGGAGGTCCGTGGACACCTCCATGGGTTACACCCCGCTGGCCGGTCTCGTCATGGGCACGCGCTCCGGGGACGTGGACCCGTCGATCATCACGCACCTGATCCGGAACCACCACTACGACGCCGAGCAGATGGACCGGCTGCTGAACAACGAGTCGGGGCTGCTGGGGATGTCCGGCAACGCGGACATGCGCCAGGTGCTGGACTCCGCCCACGCCGGCCACCGCCGCGCCCGGACCGCCATCAAGGTCGCCTCCTACCGGCTGGCCAAGTACGTGGGCGGCTACCACGTGGCCGTCGGCGGGGCGCAGGCGATCGTGTTCACCGCGGGGATCGGGGAGAACTCCGCCCCGTTCCGCGCCACCGTGCTGGACCGGCTGGAGCCGCTGGGCGTGGAGTACGACGCCGAGAAGAACCTCGAGCGCTCGCACGCGCCCCGGGTGATCTCCACCGAGGAGTCCGCCATCCCGGTGCTGGTGGTGCCGACCAACGAGGAGATGGCGATCGCCCAGCTCACGCTGAAGGTCGCCCGGCAGCAGGGCGCGCTCTGACGGCCCGCCCCGCCGGGCGTGACGGGCCCTCAGGCCACGCCGGTCTCGATCCCCAGTTCGTTGCCCGGGATCGAGGCCAGCAGCCTGCGCGTGTAGGCGTGCCGCGGATTGGTGAAGATCTCCTCGCTCGTGGCGGCCTCGACCAGTTCCCCGTCCTTCATCACGCAGACGTAGTCCGAGATCAGCCGGACCACGGCCAGGTCGTGGGAGATGAACAGGTAGCTCAGCCCCAGCTCCTGCTGCAGGTCGCCCAGCAGCGTCAGGATCTGGTCCTGGACCAGCACGTCCAGGGCGGAGACCGGTTCGTCGCACACGATCAGTTCCGGGCGCAGGGCCAGGGCCCGGGCGATCGCGACCCGCTGCCGCTGGCCTCCCGAGAGCTCGGCCGGATACCGGCGGTGCATGCTCGACGGCAGCGCCACCTGGTCCATCAGCTCCGCCACCCGGTCCCGCCGCTCCCGGGCCCCGCCCCGCTTGTAGGCGATGAGCGGCTCCTCGATGATGCGTCCCACCGTGAACATCGGGTTCAGGGAGGAGTAGGGGTCCTGGAAGACCGCCTGCACGCGCTGGCGGAAGTCCCGCAGTCCGCGGCGGTCCAGGGTCAGCACGTCACGGCCGTCGAAGCTGATGGATCCCGACGTCGGCTCGATCAGCCTCAATAGCATCCTCGCCGTGGTCGTCTTGCCCGAGCCGGACTCCCCCACGATGGACACGGTGGTGCCGCGGGGGATCTCCAGGCTGACGTTCCTCGCGGCGTAGAAGTCGTCCCCGCCGCGGACGGGGTAGACCTTGGTCAGGTCGGTGATGGTCACCAGCGGCTCCGTGTCCGCCCCGGCACCCCACCCCCTGCCCCGACCGTCCCCGGCACGGACGGGGGCCGACGCCGGCAGTGAACCGGCCGTGCCGCCGTCGGGAAGCGGGCGGGCAACCGGGTGGTCCTCCCGGTGCCCCGGGGCCGGGTGGCCTTCGCCGCGCGCTCCGGTGAAGGCGTCCGGGGCCAGCCGGACCGCGGCCACGGAGGGCGCCGCCCGCACGAGGGACCGGGTGTACGGGTGCTGGGGGTCCTCCAGCAACTGGGCCGCCGGTCCGGACTCCACCACCTTCCCGCGGTGCATCACCACCAGGTCCTGGGCGCGCTCGGCGGCCAGTCCGAGGTCGTGGGTGATGAGCAGGATGGCGGTGCCCAGTTCGTCGGTCATCTGCTCGATCTGGTCCAGGATCACCTGCTGGACGGTCACGTCCAGCGCGGAGGTCGGCTCGTCCGCGATGAGCAGCCGCGGCCGGCAGGCCAGCGCCACGGCGATCAGGGCACGCTGGCGCAACCCCCCGGAGAGCTCGTGCGGGTACTGCCTCGACCGCCGTCCGGCCTCGGGGATCCCGGCGGCCTCCAGGACCTCCACCACCCGGGCGTCCACGTCCCTGCGGGTGGCCAGCCGGTGGGTCAGCAGGGTCTCGGCGACCTGCGTGCCGATCCGGGACACGGGATTCAGGTTGGACATGGGGTCCTGCGGGACCAGGCCGATCTGGCGGCCCCGGATGTCCCGCATCCTCGACTCGGGCAGACCCACCAGGTCCTGGCCGTTGAACCGGATGGACCCGCCGGTCACCTTCCCGTTGCCCGCCAGCAGCCCGATCGCGGCCATCGCGGTGGTGGACTTGCCGGAACCGGACTCGCCCACGACGGCCAGGGTGCGTCCGGCCTCCAGGGACAGCGAGGCGTCCTCCACGGCCCGCACGGAACCGTGCATGGTGGTGAAGTCGACCTGCAGGTCCCGGATCTGCAGCAGGGGTTCAGGCTCCACGCGGGGTGTCCTCTCGTCCTCGGTGCGCACGTCACCCATCCCGTTCACCGTGCCCTCGACTTCGGGTCCAGCGCCTCGCGCAGCGACTCGCCCAGCAGGGTGAATCCCAGCGCCGTGACGGCGATGCAGAGGCCGGGCAGGAAGGCCAGCCACGGGGCGATGCCCAGCTCGGACTGCGCGTAGGTGAGCATGCGTCCCCACTCGGCCGTCTCCGGGCGGCCACCACCCAGGCCCAGGAAGGACAGGGCGGCGGCATCGATGACGGCGGTCGCCAGGGTCAGCGTGGCCTGGACGATCACGGGTCCCACCGAGTTCGGCAGCACGTGGCTCATGGTGATGGTCCGCCGGCTCAGCCCGAGGGTCTGGGCGGCCAGCACGTAGTCCGCGCTCTTCTGGCTGAGCATGGACGAGCGCAGCAACCGCGCGAAGATCGGCACCTGGGAGACGCCGATCGCGATCATCACCGCGTACGGTCCCTGGCCCAGCACGGCGGCGATCGACACGGCCAGCAGCAGGTTCGGCACGGACAGCAGGATGTCCACGATCCGCATCACCACCCCGTCGACCCAGCCGCCGAACGCACCGGCCAGCAGGCCCAGCACCATGCCCCCGGCCAGGCCGAGCGCCGTGGAGACCACGCCGATCATCAGCGAGGACTGCGCTCCCCAGATGAGCTTGGACAGCACGTCCCCGCCGAAGCGGTCCAGGCCCAGGGGGAACTGCGGCAGCTCGCCCGGGCCGGGGATGTGGCCCGGAGTGATCTCCCGGGCCCCCGGCACCGCCTCCCCCGGGTACGGGGCGATCAGCGGGGCCAGCACGGCCACCAGCAGGAACAGCGCCACGATCACCGCACCGGCGATCGCGGCGGGGTTGCGCCGCAACCGCAGGAAGGCGTCCTTCCAGACGGAGGTGCCCTTCACGGGACCGCCATCGTCCCGCCGGGGCCCCGCTGTCACGACCGTCCCGGTCGTCCCGGGCAGCAGGCCCCCGGACGCCGGGTCGGAAGCGGGCGGACCACCGGGCGTCCGGCCCTCCGTGGGACCGCCGGCGGCGGGAGGCAGGTTCACGCTCATGAGACACGCACCCTGGGGTCGATGAGGCCGTACGAGACGTCCACCAGCAGGTTGATCAGGGAGTAGATGACGGCGATGAAGATGATGAACCCCTGCAGCACCGGGAAGTCGAGGTTGAAGATGGCATCCCACAGGAAGCTGCCGATCCCGTTGAACGCGAACACCGTCTCGGTCAGCACCGCCCCGGAGATCAGCAGGCCCAGCTGCAGGCCCAGCGTGGTGGTCACCGGCAGCAGCGCGTTGCGCATCACGAACCGGTTGCGGATCAGCCGGGGGGCCAGGCCCTTGGCCCGGGCGGTGCGCACGTAGTCCGCGTTCTGCACCTCGAGCACCGAGGCCCGGGTGATCCGGGCGATGATGGCCAGCGGGATGGTCCCGAGCGCCACCCCGGGCAGCACGAGGTGCGTCAGGGCATCCCAGGCGGCGTCGTACTCCCCGGTGATCATCCCGTCCCAGACGAAGAAGTTCGTGTAGTGGGTGGCGTCGATCCGGGGATCCTGGCGACCGTCGGTGGGCAGCCAGCCCAACTGGACGGCGAACACCCACTTGAGGATGAAGGCCAGGAAGAACACGGGCACCACCACACCCATCAGGGACAGCAGCACGGCGGCCTGGTCCTGCCAGCGGCCCACGTGCCGAGCGGCCCAGTAGCCCAGCGGGATCCCGAAGCCCACGGCGAAGAGGAGGGCGAACGCGGTCAGTTCCAGCGTGGCCGGGAACCGGGCCGCGAACTCCTCCAGCACCGGCCGGCTGGTCAGCAGGGAGTTGCCGAAGTCACCGGAGAGGATCCGGCCCATGTAGATGAAGTACTGCTCCAGGATCGGGCGGTCGAAGCCGTAGGCCTCGTTGACCCTGGCCACGGCCTCCGGGGTGGCCTTGTCCCCCAGCAGGGCGGTGGCCGGCCCCCCGGGCAGCGCCCGGACCCACAGGAAGAGCAGGACGGAGAGCCCGATGATGGTGGGGGCCAGCAGCAGCAGTCGGTTGCCGATGAGGCGGAACACTCAGCGTCCCTTCGCGGAGGGCAGGCGGACCGGGGCGGGACCGGGGTGGACCCGGTCCCGCTCCAGGGACGGTCGGATCACTTGTTCAGTTCGATCTGGTTGTAGACCTCGTCGTTGACCGGGCTGGCCGGGTAGTCGTCCACTCGCTCGGCGAAGGCCAGCGAGGGGGCCGGGTGGGCCAGCGGGACGGCGGGGACGTACTCGGAGACCATCCTGTTGACCTCCTCGTACATGGGCGTCTGCTCCTCCAGCACCGGTTCCTGCCGGGCCTCGCTGAGGGCCTCGAACAGCTCCGGGTTGTCGAAGCCGAACTCCGGCTTCTGCTGGCCGAAGAACACGCCCACGAAGTTGTCGGTGTCGTTGTAGTCACCGGTCCAGCCCAGCAGGTGGATGCCGTGGTCGGCGGTGCCGTTGACGCGGTCCAGGTAGTCCGGGCTCCACTTCTCCGGGACCGCCGTGACCTCGATCCCGACCTCGGCCAGCTGGCCGGAGAGGTTCGAGAAGACCTGTTCGGGGGTGGGCATGTACGGACGCGAGACGCCGGTGGGGTAGTTGAAGTCCACCGTGAAGCCGTTCTCGTAGCCCGCCTCGGCCAGCAGCTCCTTGGCCCTCGCCGGGTCGTAGTCGTAGGTCTCCACGTCCTCGGTGTAGCCGTTGACCGAGTCCGGGATGAACTGGGTGGCGGGCTTGGTGCCCTCCGGGAGCGTCTGCCGGATCAGGGCGTCCTTGTCGATCGCGTAGGAGATCGCCTGGCGGACCTTGGGGTCCTTGAGCTCCTCGACCTCCTGGTTCAGGCCCAGGTAGAGGATGGTGAACGGATCCCGGGTGAAGATCTTGAACCCGGCCTGCTCCAGGTCGGCCACGTCGGCCGGGGCCACCAGGTCATAGCCGTCGATCTGGCCGGCCTCGAGGGACTGGCGGCGGGCCACCGGGTCGTCGATCACCCGGAAGGTGATCTCCTGGACGTCACCCTGCTCACCCCAGTAGTCCTGGTAGGCGCTCAGGGAGATGTCCTGGCCCACGTTCCAGGACTCGAAGGCGAACGGGCCGGTCCCGGTGGGGTGCGCGCGGGCATACTCGCTCAGTTCCGGGGACTCGGCGGTGCCACCGGCCTCGTCCGCCCCGAACTCCTCCATCGCGGCCGGGGACTGCATGGCGAAGGCCGGCAGGGACAGGGAGGCGATGAAACCGGCGAACGGCTGGGCCAGGGTGATCCGGGCCTGGTGCTCGTCCACCGCCTCACAGGACTCGTAGACCGCGTCCTCGGGCGAGTCCGCGAACCCGCGGAACAGCTTGCCGTAGTAGTAGGACATCGTCTCGGCCTGCTGGATGCCCGTGAAGTTGTACCAGCGGTCGAAGTTGGCGCAGACGGCCTCGGCGTTGAAGTCCGTGCCGTCGTGGAAGGTCACGCCCTGCTTGAGCTGGAAGTCGTAGGTGAGCCCGTCCTCACTGGTCTCCCAGGACTCCGCCAGCAGCGGGGCCGGGTCCGGGGTGCCCGGTTCGGTGCCCACCAGGCCCTCGAAGATCTGGCGGGAGACCCGGAACGTCTCGCCGTCGTTGGCGAAGGCCGGGTCCAGGGACTTGGGGTCGGAGGAGGCGGCGAAGATGAACTGGCTGTCCACCGAGGACGCGTCGCCCTCGCCCCCGCTCGCCTCCCCGCCGGCGTCGTCGCGCTGGCTCTGCGCACAGCCGGACAGGACCAGGGCGACCGCGGCCCCCGCTGCGGTCACCGCGGCGATGCGTCGCCGGAGGAATGAGGACATGGTTGCTCCCGAGGGTGTCGAGTGATCATCGTGACAGGGATCACGTCACGAGGGATAGGGGAGAGCATAACCGCATCGCCCCAGATCATGCACACATCCCGCGGGGCCGCACCCCGCGGGGCCCACCCGCGGACGCCCGCGAAGGCCCGAGAACGCCCCTCGTCGACTTCTCCGCCACCGGCCCGTGGCGCGGCGGCGACCGGCCCGGACCCGCCTCAGTGCCCGGCGTACGCCGGGACGGGCGCGCCGCGCCGGACCACCTGGGCCAGCACCGGTCCCGGCCGGTTCGTGGTGATCTCCTGGACGCCCACGGCCCGCAGCAGCTCCACGTCCTCGGACCGGTCCACGGTCCACACCCGCAGGGTGCGGCCAGCGGCGAGCCAGGCCTTCACGTCCGCCAGGTGGTGACGGACGTAGTCCACGCCCGGGCCCGCCATCCCGGCCCGGCCCTCCCAGATCAGCCGCTCGGCGTCCGCCACGGCCTGGCGCAGCGCCGCCCGCAGCGCGGCACGGCTCAGCGGTCCGAGGCCGAACCGGCCGGCCACCGGTGCGTCCGGCACGGTGGACACCAGCGGGCAGAGGTGGTCGGTGTCCACCACCGGGGCCAGGTACTGCAGGGATCCGGCATAGAAGCTCATGAAGGAGACCTCCACCGCCCCGATCCGGGAGGTCTCCGGATCCCAGCCCGCCTGCAGCAGGCAGGACAGGGCGCGCTCCTCCAGCTCGTGGCCGAACGGGCTCGGATGCTTGAGCTCCAGGGCCAGCCGCACCGGGCGGCCGGCCGCCGCGAGCAGTTCGACCAGCTCCGGCAGCGTGAGCAGTTGCGCCGAGGCCGGACCGTACTCGCCGGGAAGGCGTGCCCCCTTCCAGCCGTGGAAGTCCAGCCGGCGCAACTGGGCCAGGGTGTGGTCGGCGACCGGCCCGGAACCGTCGGAGGTCCGTTCCAGGGTCGGGTCGTGGAGGCAGACCAGGTGCCGGTCGCGGCTGAGGTGGACGTCCACCTCCACGCCGTCGGCCCCCTCGGCGAGCGCGTGCAGGAACGCGGCACGGGTGTTCTCGGCGAAGGCGGCGGAGGATCCGCGGTGGGCGATGACCAGGGGTCGGTGATCCGTAGGATGAGGGTGTTCCGGGCCGGTGACGTGCATCGAGGTGTCGGACACGGGCCCAGCCTAGGAACGGCGGGCACGCGCCGGCCCGCCAGCAGGCGACCTGCTGGTTAACTTGTGCTGACACTTTGACCCCGGCCGGAGGATCCATGGACCAGAACCTTCCCGATGCCGGCCTGCCCGCCTCCGCGCCCGGCCCCGCCCGGGCGCAGCACCGGGCCGACGTCACCCCCGGGCCCGCCGTCACGCCGGGCTCCGCCGGGGCCGGTGAGGCCGAACGCGAGGCCGCCCTGAAGCGGATGAAGCTGGTGGCGACCGGGCTGCTGGTGGTCATGGCCGTGATCTTCGTCCTGGCCTTCGCGCTGCAGGAGAGCTATCCGTGGCTCGCCTACGTCCGGGCGGCGGCGGAGGGCGGGATGGTCGGCGCGCTGGCGGACTGGTTCGCGGTGACCGCCCTGTTCCGGCACCCGATGGGCCTGAAGATCCCGCACACGGCGATCATCCCGCGTAAGAAGGACACCATCGGCGAGTCCCTGGGGACCTTCGTGCAGGAGAACTTCCTGGCCGGGGACGTGGCCCGGGAGAAACTGGAGGGCCTGCGGGTGGCGGACCGGGCGGGCGCCTGGCTGCGCCGGCGCCCGAACGCCGAGCGGGTGGCGCGCGAGGTCTCCGCGACCGCGGAGGGCATCCTGGACGCCCTGGACGACGTCCTGGTCCGGGACGTGCTGGCCGGCCTGGTGCAGCGCCACATGGTCGAGCCCGACTGGTCCCCGACCCTGTCCACCGTGCTGGGCAAGGTGGTCTCCGAGCGGCACCATGACCGGGTGGTGGACCTGGTGGTGGCACGTACCGGGGACTGGGTGGCCCGCAATCCCGAGTTCTTCGTGCGCAGCGTCCGGCGCCGGTCCCCGCAGTGGGTGCCCGAGGTGGTGGACCAGCTGCTGGCCGAACGGATCCATGCCGAGGCCCTGAAGTACCTGGCCTCGGTGCGGGCCGAGCCGCAGCACGAACTGCGCCGTTCCGTGGACCAGTGGCTGGACGAGCTGATCCGGGACATGCGCGAGGACCCGGTCACGCGTGACCGGGTGGAGCAGGCCAAGCGGGACCTGTTCAACGACCCCAGGATGCGCGAGTGGGCCGGACAGGCCTGGGCGACCACGAAGGAGGCCCTGCTGGTCCAGCTGCGCGATCCCGCCTCGGACCTGCACCAGGCCATGGTGGCCGCCCTCCAGGACCTCGGTGGGCGGCTCCAGGAGGACCCGGCCCTCGCGGACCGGGTGGACGGCTGGGCCTCGGACGCGGCCCAGCACCTGGCCCGGGCCTACGGCCCCGAGGTGGTGGGCGTCATCGGGGAGACCATCCAGCGCTGGGACGGCCGCCAGGCCTCCCGGACCATCGAGCTCTACATGGGCAAGGACCTGCAGTACATCCGCATCAACGGCTCGATCGTGGGCGCGCTGGCGGGCCTGGCGATCTACACCGTGGCCCACGCCGTCTTCGGCTGAGGCGGGCGGCCCTACCGGTCCCCGCGGGCCCGCCGGTGGGCCTCGCGGGCGGCCTCGACCTCGGCGGCGAAGGCCTCCGGGTCCTCGCGCCGCAGGTCCTCGAGCGTGCCGTCCGCCGTCAGCTGCTCGAAGTCGGTCTCGATGTCCTCCGCCAGCAGCTCGCCGAACTCCTCCGCGTCGCCCTCGGGGCCGGCGTCGTCCCTGCGGCCCTTCCGGCCGGCCGGCAGGGCCTTGAGCTCGCTGGCCAGGGCTCCGGGGATCGTGGCCGGGAGCGGGCCGAAGAGGTTCTGCGCGGCCCTGACCACGCCCTTGCCCATGACCCGGTTGGCGAGGCCGCCGACGACGGCCCCCACCCCGAAGGGCACCACCCGCCCGAGCATCCCGGCCCCCTGCCGGACGATGAAGCGCTTGATGAACATCCTCTTCATCTGGTTGAACAGCACCTCGGAGACGCCGGCGGAGCCGCTGACCAGAGAGAGCGGCCCGGCCAGCGGGCCCATCCCGCGGCCGTTGGCCTGGCTGGAGAAGTCCCGCAGCATCCGGCGGCCGTCCTCACCGAGCATGACGGCCATGACGAGGGTCTGCGCCCGCTGGGGGTCGTCGGTGGGGATCCCCATCAGCTCGGCCACGGACTGGGCGTAGAGCGCGGTCGCCTCGAGGAAGCCCACGGTCGCGGCCGCGGAGAGTCCCAGCGCCGCGGCCGTTCCCACACCGGGCACGACGGCGGTTCCCCCGACGGCGGCCCCGCCGCCGGTGACCGCTGCCAGGTACTGCCTCCCCAGCCGTTCCGCCAGCTGGGCGGGGGTGTCCTCCGGGTTCTGGCGGCGCAACCGGTTCAGGTTGCGCAGCACCAGCGGCCGCTGCACGTCGAGGGCCTTGAGCACCACCTTCTGGAAGGCGGGGGTGGGGTTGCCCTGCTCGTCGACGACGCGCTGGATCGCGAAGTCGGCGGCCTTCTGGCCCGCCACGCCGGCGATGATGGACTTCTTCTTAACCATGGCTGCCTCCTGCACGTCGGTGACACGATGGGCTGCGCGGTCTGGTCCCGCGCGGCCGTGGTCCTCCATGAAACACTACGCTGACCACGTCCGACCGCGCCCGCGTCCGGACGACCGACTGGAGGAGACCCCATGCGCTTCGGCACGTCCATCGCCCTGATCGCCATCGGCGCGATCATCGCCTTCGCCGTCCAGGACGTGATCCCGGGGATCGACCTGACGATCGCCGGCTACATCCTGATGGCCGCCGGGGCCCTGCTGCTGGTCCTCTCCCTGGTCCAGATGGGCGCCTCCGGTTCGGCCAGCCGTCGGGTCACCGAGTCCCGCAACATCCAGGACCCGCACACGGGGGAGTCCATCTCGCGCAAGGAGACCCGCGACTACTGACCTCGGCTCATCGCCAGGGCGTGCTTCAGGAAGATCCGCACGTCCCGGGCCTCCTCCGCGCTGGTGCCGTGGCCCATTCCCTCGTACGTCCGGGCCGTCAGGTGCGTGTGCTCCTGGAGCCAGGCCGCCGTGTGGGCGATCGCGTCCGGGTTGATGACCAGGTCCTGGACGTCACGTCCCCAGAAGAACGGACGCGGCCCGGGGCCCTCCGGCGGGCTGTCCAGGGTCGCCAGCAGGGGATTGGACAGCACGAAGCCGCTGAGCCCCACCACGCAGTCGAAGGCCTCCGGACGCAGCCGGTACACCGTGGAGGCCATCGCCATCCCCTGGGAGTGGCCGAGCAGCGCCACCGAGCGGAATCCCGCCCCGGTGACCTCCTCGGCGTCGAGCACGTCGAACACCCGGTGAGCCGAGGCCACCACCTCGGCGAAGTCGTTGGTGAGGAAGTAGTCCAGCAGGAACCAGCCCCACGCGCCCGGGTCCGGGCCGCCGGGACCGGAGCCCAGTCCGTCGACGCCGTCGGCCACCGGGTAGGCGCCGGCGTCGATCTCGAAGCCACCGCGCACGGCCAGGCCCGTGGTCCCCTCCGGAAGCATCTCGAAATAGGCCTGGGCGGCCCTCACCTCGTTCGCGCCGTAGCCGTGGATGACCACCACCAGGTCGGTCCCCCGGCGTTCGCCCGCCGGACGGGACCAGACGACGTGATGGCCGCTGGAGAGGGTCTGTCGTTGCACGGCGGGGTCAGTCCATTCCCAGGTCGGTCCACACGAGCCGGCGCTCGGTGACCCGGCGGTCCTCCCCGTCCTCGGCGGAGTCGGTGATCCGGGTCAGGTGGGAGCCCAGCTGCCCGTTGGCCGGCCAGAACACCCCGGCTGCCGTGGCCTCCAGCGTCGCGGACGGCAGCACGTAGTCGGAGCGCAGCAGCTCCACGCCGCCGCCGTCCCGGACGGCCCGGGTGGCCGTCGCGGCATCCGGGTCCGCGGCCAGGGCGCCGGCGGAGCGGGGCGCGGGGTCCTGAATGGCCTCCGACTCCAGCAGGGAGGCGATGGCCGCGGGGTGGTCGCCGTCGAGCGCCCGCTCGGCGCGCGGGCCGAAGTCCCCGACGAGCACGAAGTCACTGCCGGCGGGCAGTCCACCGGCACGTCCCTCGTCGTCCTCGAGGTACCCGGTGTCCCCGGCGTCCCCGGCGATGTAGTCGGCCCAGAAGCGCATCTCGTCGTGGTGCCGTTCGACCGGGGCGGTCCCGGCCCCGGGGTCCTCGGGCTGCGCGGCGAGGACGTGCACGGTCCGGTCGCCGACCCTCACGGGGATGTCCCAGTGGGCGGTGGAGGACAGGCGCAGCACGGACCGCTCGAGCTCCGTGTACTTGCCCTCCGGGATCGCGTTGCCGGGCACCGTGTTCCAGCGCAGGTCGCGGAACGTCCGGATCCCGTCCTCCTCCAGCGGGTGCCGGGAGAACAGGACCATGCCGTGCTGCCCGGCGAACTCACCGGGGCCGAACGAGTCGCCCGGGCCGCCGATCACGCCGTCGTTGTCCAGGTCGGCCCCGGTGTCCACGCCGTTGTTGACCTCCGCGGTGTAGACGTACGGATAGTCGATCCCCTCCTGCCCACCGGTACCGACGGCCAGGTAATTCGTGCGGAAGGACCGCGCGGCGGCCTCACCGCTGTCCACGTCGAAGTCCGTCAGCAGCACGACGTCCGGGGCGGCGCGCTGCACGGTCTCCGCGACCCGCTGGGCCTGGACCGAACCGGGTGCGGCGAGCTCATCGGCCAGCAGGCCCGGGGCGGACCGGGTCAGCCCGGCGGAGAAGGTGGCCACGCGCAGGTCGCCGGCGGTGGCCGCCGGCACCTTCCCGGAACGGGACCACAGCATGTGCCGCAGCAGGTCGGGGTTGGTCGGCAGGGACTCGTCGACGCCGAACAGGGCCATCGGCCCCACGCCCGAGTGCATCGCGGCGTGGGTGGCCAGCCCGCCCGCCGGTGCCGCCGACGCCGCGGGTACGCCGATGACCGCTGCCACGACGGCAGCAGGCACGAGGGCGCCGCCACGCAGAAGCCGCTGACGGAGCGCCCGAGGGGAAGCACTCATGCCTACCAGCGTAGGCACGGACCGGTGGCCTGCGCAGCCCTGTCGGAATGACGACTGGGGGACCGCTGCTCCGCCGCCCGACCCGGCGCCCGGCCGGCGGGGAGGCCGACCGCGGCGGGGAAACCGCGCGGCCACGCGGGATTCGGGCCCCATCGCGGTCCGCCCTGAAGGGCATCCGGGCGCCTCGGGGCCGAGGACGCCACCCCGTTGGGTTATCGAATCTTGATCATCCGGGGGGGCTCGAGACGTTCCTGAGATCAATTCGGCTCGGCGGCGTTCCGTTCCCCTGGCCCTGGCCCCTGGCCCTTGCCCCTTGCCTCCGGGACACGGTGGAGACGACGAAGGCCCCCGGCACGCGTCCCGGCGCCGGAGGCCTTCCCAGGTGGGCCCTGTGGGGATCGAACCCACGACCCGCGGATTAAAAGTCCGATGCTCTGCCAACTGAGCTAAGGGCCCACGGCCTGCCTGCAGGAGGCCGCAGTCCATGCTAGCGGACGGCGGCCGCGGGGTCCGGGGAGATCCACCATCGCGGAGCGAGATCCCACCCGTCCCGCGCTGCACCGGGGCTCCCGGGACGCCCCGCACGCGCGCCCGCGCGCCCGCGCAAGGCGTACCGTAGAAGGGCAGCATCTTCCTTCCCCCTTCTCCAGAGAGGCACCCCGCCCGTGACGTCCCCCCGGAGGCATTCCGGCCGGTCCCCGAGCTCGACGGCGGCCGGCACCGTCCGCCACCATCGGCCCCGCCACTTCGCCCCCGAGCAGTTCGCGGCCTTCGAGGGGGGTCCGGACCCGGCACAGACCGCGGAGGGCGCGGCCCTGCTCGCCCACGCCCTGCTCGACGGCGGCCGGTCCGGTGCCAGCGAGGAGACGGTCGGGCGGCTGGTCGCGCTGGTCGAGGACGCCGGCATCGACACGGTGGCCCGGCTGTGGGCCGACGCTCCCGCCGTGTCCCTCGGTGGTGCCCTGTGGCGCCTGTACGCCCTGCGGACGGCGACCACCCGCAATGGCCAGCTCTGGGCCTCCTGGTACCGCTCCGGTCATGACGCCCACGTGGCCCGCGCCATCGCCGGGGCGATCGAGCCGCCCGGGGCGCGCGAACTGCAGCTGCTCACGGACCACATCCTCACCGGTGCCTTCACGGGGGACTTCGGCGTGGCACTGGAGCGCGCGGCCGCCTACTGCCGCGTGGTCTGCCTGGGCCAGGCGCACCACGCGGAGGCGCTGGACGCGGCCCAGCCGGCACAGGCCACGGCCCTGCTGCGCCAGGCCAAGCGGTTGCTGGGTACGGCCGAGGACCTCGAGGCCGCCGCCGCTGCCTGGCGGGCCGGAACCCTCGACTGAGTATTCCGCGTTCAGCGGCGGGCTGATCCCCGCACCCGAGGTGGACAGTCCGGGGCCGGGGCGCGCACACTGGATACCGGTGCCGGGCCGCGGTAACCCCGGGCTCCAATATTCTGCCGCCATGAGCGGCCACTCGCCGAGAGGCGTTCCCGGTCCGGCACCGCCCCACCCTTCGGGATATCCTGCACGGTGATGAACCTTTCTCTCTCGCGCCTGCTGGCACCGGACCCGGTCAGCCTCGAGCATCTCGCCGCCCTCGCCCAGGGGATGCGCGCCGCCGTCGACCGCGTGGCCCAGCTGATGGCCGCCCCCACGGCGCCCGCGGCCGGAGCCGACCAGGAGCTGACCGTGATCGACACGGAGGCCACCGCCCGTCACATGGCCCTGCTGACCAGCCTCCGCAGCGCCTTCATCACCCCCCTGCCCCGGCAGGACCTGTACCTGCTGGCGGACGGCCTGAACGACGCCGTGGAGAAGATCTGCAACGCCGGGATCCTCATCCTCTTCACCGAGCAGTACCGCCTTCCCGAGGCTCCCCTGGACATCCTGGAGATCCTGGGCCGGCAGGCCGACCTGTTCCGCGACGCCACCGGACAGTTCCGCGACCTCGACGAGCTCGAGGAGACGTGGATCCAGCTCCAGCGGTTGTCCAAGCGGTCCGAGCGGCTCATGACCCAGTGGGTCGCCGGCATGAGCGACGACCTGCTGCAGCGCAACTACAACCGCCAGCGGGAGACCGCCCACGCGCTCAACGCCGCCCTCGCCAGCGTGCGCGGGGTCATCGCCCATCTCGGCAGCATCCTCGTCCGGGAGTCCTGAGCCCGTGCCCGCGGTCATGACGATGATGCTGGTCGTCGTCCTCGCACTGTCCGTCGTCTACGGGCTCGTCAACGGCATGCGCGACGCCCCCAACGCCGTCGCCCTCCCCGTGCGCCAACGGGCCCTGACCCCCGGGGCGGCCCTCCTCCTCGCCGCGGCCATGAACCTGGTCGGCGGCGTGCTCTCCGGCGGATTCATGACGGCCGCCTGGCAGGGCCTCCCGGAGGAGCTGCACGGAGGCGGGCAGGGACTGCTGCTGGCCGGCGTCGGGTTCCTCGTGGCGGTGGGCTGGGGCCTGTTCACCTGGTCCCGCGGCATGCCGGTCTCCATGACCCACTCGATCATCTCCGCGGTCCTCGGCGGCAGCCTCGCCCTGGCGATCACCGGAGACCTCGGACTGTACGCCGACTGGTCGGCCGGGCTCCTCGTCGCCATGATGCTGGGACTGGTCCTGAGCGTCCTGCTGGCCTGGTTCCTGTCCTGGCTGCTCGTCACCCCGGCCACCTGGCTGGCGCGGGACGCCGCGCCCGGCACGGTGAACCACGGATCGCGGATGGCCCTGGCCGTCAGCGCGGCCGCCAACGCCCTCGGCCACGGCGTGCAGTCCGGGACGCGGATGACCTTCGTGCTGCTCCTGGCATTCGCCGGCGCCGGGGCACCGTCCGCCGTGGACTGGTGGGTCCCGCTGTCCGTCGGGACGGTCCTGGCGGCCGGCACCCTGTTCGGGGGATGGCGCATCGCCCACACCCTGACGGAGCGGATCGTCGACCTCGATCCCCTGCGGGCCGGCATCGCGTCCCTGGTCAGCGCCGCACTGCTGTTCGTGGGCGCCTATGCCCTGCACCTCCCGCTGTCCTCCACGCACGCCACGGTGGCCTCCATCGTCGGGGCCGGGCAGAACCAGCCCTACACCTCGGTGCGCTGGCCCGCGGTGTCCCGGATCGTGGCCTACTGGGTGGCCACGCTGCTGGTGTGCGCCGGCGCCGCCCTGCTGATCACCGCGGCCGGCTCCCCCCTGCTCTGAGCGGCCGGCGGACGACGACGGGGTGGGACCCATCCTGGGTCCCACCCCGTGGAGCGTCGCGCCCGGATCAGCCGAAGCGGCCGGAGACGTAGTCCTCGGTCTGCTTGTTCGAGGGGTTGTTGAAGATCACCGAGGTGTCGTCGTACTCGATGAGCTTGCCCGGCTTGCCGGTGCCGGCGATGTTGAAGAACGCCGTCTTGTCCGCCACGCGCGCCGCCTGCTGCATGTTGTGGGTCACGATGACGACGGTGTAGTTGTCCTTGAGCTCGTTGATGAGGTCCTCGATCGCCAGGGTGGAGATCGGGTCCAGTGCCGAGCAGGGCTCGTCCATCAGGATGACGTCGGGCTCCACCGCGATCGACCGGGCGATGCACAGGCGCTGCTGCTGGCCGCCGGACAGGCCGGAACCCGGCTTGTCGAGGCGGTCCTTGACCTCGTTCCACAGGTTGGCGCCGCGCAGCGACTTCTCCACGATCCCGTCCGCGGTGGACTTGGACATGCGAGTCCCGTTCAGCTTGTAGCCGGCCAGGATGTTGTCCCGGATGGACATGGTGGGGAACGGATTGGGCCGCTGGAAGACCATGCCGACCATGGTGCGGACGGTGACCGGGTCCACGCCCGGGTCGTAGATGTCCTCCCCGTCCAGCAGCAGCCTGCCCTCGGCCCGGGCTCCGGGCAGGACCTCGTGCATGCGGTTGATGGTCCGCAGGAAGGTCGTCTTGCCGCAACCGGAGGGCCCGATGAACGCGGTCACGGACCGCGGCTCGATGTTGATGTTGACGCCCTCCACAGCCCGGAAGTTGCCGTAGTAGACGTTCAGGTCGACGGCGTCGATGCGCTTGGACATGTGTCTTTCCTTCTCCTTGTGGTCTGCTCGGCTCAGCGGCCGGTCTTCTTCGGCGCGAAGGCCTTGGCGACGATGCGGGCGATGAGGTTGAGCAGCATCACGATGACGATGAGGACCAGGGCCGCGGCCCAGGCACGCTCAGCGGACGGGTCGGCCGCGGCGGGCGCGGTGGGATTGATGAGCTGGCGGTAGATGTACACCGGCAGGGCGGTCATCCAGCCGTCGAAGGGGTTCCAGTTGGTGGTGGCGATATACCCGGCCGTCACCAGGATCGGGGCCGTCTCACCCGTCACGCGGGCGATCGACAGCGTCACGCCGGAGGCGATGCCGGACATGGCCGTCGGCAGGACCACCTTGAAGATGGTCCGCCACTTGCGCACGCCGAGGGCGTAGGAGGCCTCCCGCAGCTCGTTCGGCACCACCCGCAGCATCTCCTCGGTGGAGCGGACGACCACCGGGATCATCAGCACGGACAGCGCGATGGCCGCGGTGAGCCCCATCTTGACCATCTGCAGCTGGCGCGGCCCGTCCCCGATGAACGTGGTGATGACCAGCTGGACGGCAGCGAAGGCGAAGAGGCCGGCCACGATGGAGGGGATGCCGGTCATGACGTCCACGAAGAACACGATGGCCCGGGAGAACCAGCCGCCGCGGCCGTACTCCACCAGGTAGATGGAGGTCAGCAGGCCGATCGGGACGGAGATGATGGTGGCCAGCAGGGTGATCATCAGGGTGCCGACCAGTCCGTGCAGGAACCCGCCGGCCAGGGGGGCGCCCTCGGTCTGGGTGGCGATGTCGTCCGATCCGGTGACGCCCTGCATGTCCCGCCACAGCAGTTGCGGGGTCTCCAGGAGCGTGGGCAGTCCGTTGGCCGCGACCGTCCAGATCACCGAGACCAGCGGGATCAGCGCCAGGAGGAACGCCGCCCAGACCAGGTTCCGCCACAGCCCGTCCGTGGCCCGCCGGGCGTTCTCGATCACCCGGGTGGCCAGGTACATGCCGAGGACGTAGAGGACCGCAGCGATGATCAGCCATCCCACCCAGCTGAAGCTGCCTCCGCCCAGCAGCGCGGTGATGCCGGCGGCCACCACGAGGGCACCCGCCAGCACGGCGATCCAGGTCCAGCCCGGCTTCTGCCCCGCGGTCAGGGAGTTCTTCTTCTTCCCACCGGGCACGGAGGTGCGCTGCGGTGCGGCGGTGTCGTTCGAGATGGTCATCAGTTCGCTCCCGAGAATTCCTTGTGGCGGCTGACGATCCAGCGGGCCACCATGTTGACCGCGAGGGTGATGATGAACAACATCAGGCCGGCGGCGATCAGCTCAGACTGGCGCATGCCGAAGGCCTCGGGGAAGTTCAGGGCGATCTCCGAGGGGATGGTCGCATTGCGACCGGACTGGATCAGGCTCCAGGAGAAGATGCCCGGGGACAGCACCAGGGTCACGGCCATGGTCTCGCCCAGGGCGCGGCCGAGGCCGAGCATGATCGAGGAGACGATGCCGGCACGGGCGAACGGGAAGACGGTCATCTTGATCATCTCCCACCGCGTGGCGCCCAGGGCGAGGGCGGCCTCCTCGTGCAGCTTCGGCGTCTGCAGGAAGATCTCACGGCACAGGGAGGTGATGATCGGCAGGATCATCACGGCCAGGACGACGCCGGAGGTCAGCAGGGTGCGTCCGGTCGTGGTCGGGGTCCCCCCGAACAGCGGGATCCAGCCCAGGTACTCGTTCAGCCAGGCGTAGATCGGCACCATCGCCCCGGCCAGGACCGTCATGCCCCACGCGCCGAAGACCACGGAGGGGATGGCGGCGAGCAGGTCGATGACGTAGCCGACGGGAGTCGCGATGGACCGGGGCGCGTAGTGGGAGATGTACAGGGCGATCCCGACGGCCACCGGGGTGGCCAGCAGGATGGCGATGATCGAGGCGATCAGGGTGCCGGCCATCAACGGCCAGACGTACTGCCAGAAGGTGTCGGCGCTCTCGATGCTGTCCTGGTCGGAGAACGCCTCGGGCCACAGGGCCGGGAGCGACTCGATGAGCAGGAAGACCGCCACGAAGGCGAGGACCAGCAGGATCACGATCCCGGCGGTGAGCGCCAGGCCGGAGAAGACGCGGTCTCCCGCCTCGCCGCCGCGCGAGCCCTTGAGCGACGTCCTCCTGGACGGCTCGGTGGCTGTGTCAGTCACGGTGACTCCCTTCGGAGTTCGTGGTGCGGGCGGTGCTCCCGCATCCCGGGGATGGATGTCCTAAGAGGAAATGGCGTTCACAGCATGGCACAGCCGCCGGCCCTCACGAGGAAGGACCGGCGGCCGCAGCACGTGCTACCCACGTCCGGTGTGAGTGGGGATGTCAGCCCTGGACGGTGATGCCCTGGATGTTCTCCAGGGCGGCCTCGCGGGTGGCGTCGGAGATCGGGGCGTTGCCCGCGGACTCCGCGGCGGTGGCCTGTCCGTCCTCGGACACGACGTACTCGGCGAAGGCCTTGGCCATGTCGGCGGTCTCCTGGTCCTGGTACTGGTGGCAGAAGATCTCGTAGGTGACCAGGACCACCGGGTAGACGCCGGCCTCGGTGGTGGTGCGATCGAGTTCGAGCGCCCCGGCGAGCCCCTCGCCGGCGGTCTCCACGGCGCGGGCGGCGGCCTCGGAGGAGTACGGCACGTACTCCTCGCCGACCTTCACGGCCACCGTGCCCAGGTTGCCGATCTGGGAGGCGTCGGCGTAGGTGATCGCGCCGTCGGTGGACTGCGCCAGGGAGACGACACCGGAGGTCTGCTGGGCGGACTCGGCGGTGATCTCGGTGGGCCAGGTCTCGACGACGTCGTAGGTCCAGGACTCCGGGGCGGCGGCGGCCAGGTAGTCGGTGAAGTTCTCCGTGGTGCCCGAGTCATCGGCACGGTGCACGACGGTGATCTTGGTGTCCGGCAGCTCGGTGTCCGGGTTCTGCTTGGCGATGACCGGGTCGTTCCAGGTGGTGATCTCGCCGGTGAAGACCTTGGCGATGGTGTCGGCGTCCATGTTGACCTGGTCGACGCCCTCGAGGTTGAAGGCCACGGCGACCGGGGAGATGTAGGCCGGGACGTGGAAGACGCCCTCCGGTCCGCAGACGGACTCCGCCTGGCTGATCTCCTCCTCGTCCATCGCGGCGTCGGAGCCGGCGAAGGAGTACTGTCCGGCCAGGAAGCCCTCGCGGCCGGAGCCGGAGCCCACCGGGTCGTAGGAGACGGTGAGGTCCGGGTGGACCTCGGTCACGCCGTTGGTCCACGCGGTCATGCCCGCTTCCTGCGAGGAGGCGCCACCGCCGATCAGGTTGCCCGCGACGGAGCCGTTGCCCTCGGCCGCGGTGTCCGAGGAACCGTCGTTGCCGCCACAGGCGGTCAGGGCGAGAGCAGCGACGGAGAGGACCGCAGCGGAGCGGCCAAAGCGAAGAGCCTTCACAGAATTGCCTCTTTCAGGATGGATGACAGTGCGGGAGAGGACCTACCCCCGGCTACCAGTGGTCACATGGCGCGGGATTCGGGTGCCGCAGGCCTCGTTCCGCGGTCGAACCTATGGGGGGAAGGTGAAGCACTGGGCGGTCGAAGATTAACGCGACGTTAACGAGAGCCCGTTCCTCCAGGCTCCCGCACGGCTGCGGGACCGGTGCATTCACGAGATGACAGGGCAGGGAGCGCCAGCCCGTGACCCATCCCTCACGGGAGCGTGAGAAACCTCACCATGCAGCGTCCGTGGTTCCGCGTGGGCTGCCGGGGACCGTCGTCGGCGAACGGTCCACACCCTACTCTGGTCTCATGCACCAGCAAGCGACCGGTTCGTCCGGCCCCACCGCCCTGCGGGGGGGCTGGTCCCGGGCCCGGTCCTTCGTCGCCCGGCGGGCCCGCACCGGGGCCGCGCGGGCGCGCGCGGCGGTGGTCCCCGCGGCGCTGAGCGCGGTGTGCGCGGTCCTGGCCTACGCCTTCGCCGAGTTCGTCCTGGGGCACGAGGACCCGTTGTTCGCCGCCACCGCCTCGCTCATCGCCCTCGGCTTCAACCGCGAGCCCAAGGTCCGCAAGGTGCTCGAGGTGGCGGCCGGCTGCACCCTGGGCATCCTCGTCGGCGACCTCATGCAGGCCGTCCTCGGCCAGGGCTACTGGCAGGCCGTCCTGGTGGTGTTCACCTCCATCATGGTGGCCCGCTTCCTGGACTCCGGGGCCGCCTTCACCCTGCAGATGAGCCTGCAGTCCATCCTGGTCGTCCTGTTGCCCGCCGCGGAAGGCGGTCCCTTCACGCGCAGCGTCGACGCCGTCGTCGGGGGGTTCATCGCCCTGCTGGTGACGCTGCTGTACCCGAAGAACCTGCAGAAGGAGGCCGCCACCGGGCTGCGGGACCTCTACGCCACCGTGACCCGGACGCTGCGCGACTGCTCGGAGGCGCTGCGCAACCACGAGTCCCGCACGGCCTGGATGGCCCTGGTGGCCTGCCGCGGAACCCAGTCCGCCGTGGACAACCTGCACAAGGACGTGCGCAATGCCCAGGAGGTGGCGACCTTCTCCCCCACCCAGCGCCGCTCCCGGCCCGTGCTGGAGTCCACCGCGCAGACCGTGGAGAAGTCCGACCTGGCGGTGCGCAGCCTGCGCATCGTGGCCCGGCGGGTCATCAGCGTCATCGACCACGACTCCCTCGACGAACAGGGCACCCTGCTGCTGGCCGACTGGTTCGACGAGGCGGCCGACGCCGTCGAGATCCTCGGCCGCTCCCTCGGGGAACCGGCCGCGCGCGGCCGGCACAAGTCCCTGTCCGTGGCCCGCGACGCCCTGGGCGGCGCCGCGGGGCGCCTGGATCCCGCGGAGCTGGGCGCCACCTCCCTGCACGGGGAGGCCCTGGTCATGTTGTTGCGGCCCATGATGGTCGACTTGATCGAGGCCACCGGGTCCTCCCACGACGACGCGGTGGCCTACCTGCCGCCCCTGTGAGGCTCCCGCGCGCCCACGGCCACCGGGTGCGCCCCTAGCGCGTCCGTGCGCGCCATTAGCCTTGGTCCATGGCTACCAAGACCGCCAAGCGCGTGAACCCCGGCTACCGCTGCAGCGAATGCGGATGGACCACCGTCAAGTGGGTCGGCCGCTGCGGGGAGTGCCAGGCCTGGGGCACCGTGGTCGAGACCGGTGCGGACGCGACCTCCGGCCGCACCCCGGCGGCCACCATCGCCGTGCCCGCCGTGCGCATCGGTGACGTGGACGCCTCGCAGGCACGCTTCCACACCACCGGCGTCTCCGAGCTGGACCGCGTGCTGGGCGGGGGACTGGTACCGGGCGCCGTCGTGCTGATGGCCGGCGAACCGGGCATCGGCAAGTCCACGCTGCTGCTGGACGTGGCGGCCAAGGTCGCCCGGCACCGCCGCCCGGAGGGCGACACCCGTACCGTGCTCTACGTGACCGGCGAGGAGTCGGCGGCCCAGGTACGGTTGCGGGCCGACCGCATCGGGGCGGTGGCGGACACCCTGTTCCTGGCGGCCGAGACCGACCTCGGCCGGGCACTGGGACAGATCGAGAAGGCCGATCCGGACCTGCTCATCGTGGACTCCGTCCAGACGCTGCAGTCCCAGTCCGTCGAGGGCACCGGGGGCGGTGTCACCCAGGTCCGGGAGGTGGCGGCCAGCCTGATCAACGAGGCCAAGTCGCGGAACATGACCACCGTGCTGGTCGGGCACGTGACCAAGGACGGCTCCATCGCCGGGCCGAGACTGCTCGAGCACCTCGTGGACGTGGTGTGCCAGTTCGAGGGCGAACGCCATTCGCGGCTGCGTCTCGTGCGGGCCGTGAAGAACCGGTTCGGCCCCACGGACGAGGTGGGCTGCTTCGACCTCGGTGAGGCCGGCATCCACTCCCTCGAGGACCCCTCCGGGCTGTTCCTGTCCGGCACCAAGGAACCGGTGGAGGGCACCTGCGTGACCGTCACCCTCGAGGGACGACGCCCCCTGGTGGCCGAGGTGCAGTCACTGCTGACGCCGTCCGGACAGGGAGCGGCCCGGCGCACGGTCAGCGGCCTCGACTCGGCACGCATCACCATGATCCTGGCCATCCTGCAGCGGCGGGCCAACTTCCCGCTCACGGACGACGACTGCTACGTGGCCACGGTCGGCGGCGTCCGCCTGACGGAGCCGGCCTCCGACCTCGCCGCAGCCCTGGCGATCGCCAGCGCCAAGCTCCAGGCGCCCGTGCCTCCGGGCATGATCGCCTTCGGCGAGCTGGGCCTGGCCGGGGAGGTGCGGCCGGTCCCCGGCATCGGGCGGCGGATCCGCGAGGCGGCCCGGCTGGGCTTCCGCCGGGCGGTGGTGCCCGTCTCCCCCGAACCGCTGGGTGATGTGCCCGAGAACGTCACGGTCTCCGAGGTGACGAGCCTGAACGAGGCGCTGGGCACCATGCGCGCCTGGGTGAACGGGACGTGACGGACGGCGCTACTGCAGCGTGAAGGACACCGGCTGGGCCTGCAGCTCTCCCAGGGACACCTCGAGGCGGTAGGTCCCGCTTCGCGGTTCGGATCCCACCTCAGCGCACCCCGGTGCCGAGCGCACGCGGGGCCACGTGAACCGGGACCGCTCCTGATCGTCCGGGGAGATCTCCATCATCGCGTCGTCCCCCTCCACCTGGCAGTCCTGCGTGGAGAAGATCCGGTCCGATCCGGAGTACACCGTGAACACCTGCTGGCTGGTCCCGAGGTTGGCCGCGCAGGGTTCATCCCCCGTGTTGTCCACCCGCAGCTCGAGCACCGGGTCCTCGCCCTCCGGGTACGACTGGCGGTCCGTCGCCCCCGAGATCACCAGGTCGCCCGGCTGGCACGCCGTGGCGCCGAGGGATCCCGCCGTCGCGGACGGGGAGGCCGAGTCCGAGGGGTCCGCCGTCGGCTCGCCGCTCGCCGGGTCGGCGGTACCCGGGGTGTCCGTGCCCGTGGCCTCGGTGGGCGAGGCGGGGGCGGGAGTGTCCGTGCCCGTGGCCCCGGTGGGCGAAGCGGGGGCCGTCACGGACGGGCTGGCGTTGCCACCGGGGTTCCCCGACTGCTCATCGCCCCCGGGCCGGAACAGCGAGATGATCCATCCCACCAGTCCCACCACGAGCGCGAGCACGAGCACGAGCAGCACCAGGGCGACGATCCGGCGACGCCGGTACACCTCGGGGGACTGCGGACGCATCAGATCGCTGTTTCGAGGGTCGCCGGCCATGCCACCAGCTTAAGGACCATCCCCCGTGGACCGGACCGGCCACGCCGGACGGGCCCCGGACAGTACAGTGGATCGCATGCCTGATCCCCGCTCCGCGATGTCCACGCCGGAGATCACGGCCACCCTCCACCGCAGGATCAACGACTGGTTCGCCGACCACGGCCGGGACCTGCCGTGGCGCGCTGCGGACTGCAGCCCCTGGGGCATCCTCGTCAGCGAGATCATGCTCCAGCAGACCCCCGTCAGTCGCGTCCTGCCGGTCTGGACCGACTGGCTCGACCGCTGGCCCGCCCCGCGCGACCTGGCGGCGGCACCGGCCGCCGAGGTCCTGCGCGCCTGGGGCCGGTTGGGCTATCCCCGCCGTGCCCTGAGGTTGCAGGCCGCGGCGGCCGCCATCGCCGCCTCCCCGGACGGGGAGGTCCCCCGGACGGCGGGTGAACTGCTGGCCCTGCCGGGAGTCGGTGCGTACACGGCGGCCGCCGTCGCCTGTTTCGCCTTCGGCCGTCCCGAGGTGGTGGTGGACACGAACATCCGGCGGGTCCACGCCCGGCTGGTGTCCGGCCGGGCGCTGCCGGAGAAGTCCCTGACGGCAGCGGAGACGGCGCTGGCCCGCGACCTCATGCCGATCCAGCGCGAGGAGGCCTGCCGGTGGAACGCCTCCGTCATGGAACTCGGGGCGCTGGTCTGCACCGCCCGCTCCCCGCGCTGCGGGGAGTGCCCCGTGGCCGATCTCTGCGCCTGGCGCGCCGCGGGCATGCCGGAGCCCCACTACCGGCCGAGCGGCCAGGCCTGGTCCGGCACCGACCGCCAGGTGCGAGGTGCCGTGATGGCCGTGTTGCGCGAGCAGGGCTCCGTACTCGTCGCCGCCCTTCCCCAGCACCCGACGGCGGTCGCCCGGCTGGGTGCCCACCGCCCGGCCGAGGCCCAGTGGGAGCGCTGCGTGGCGGGTCTCGTCGCCGACGGCCTGGCCCGCAGGGACGACGACGGCCCGGAGGCCGCGCTCAGCCTGCCTCGCTGAGGGGCGTCCGGGCCGTCGGACCGGGGGTACCGTCCCTGCCTGCGGTGGCGGGGCCGTCACCGGGGACGGGGGTGCACCGGGAGGGGACGTCAGTGCTTGTCGCCGCCGAAGACGCGCTTGGCCGCGTCCTTGATGTCCTCACCGGCGTTCTTGAGGTTGCCCTTGACCTCGTCGGCCTTGCCCTCGGCCTTCAGGCGGTCATTGTCGGTCGCCTCGCCGAGGCCCTGCTTGAGCTTGCCCTTGGCTTCCTCGGCGCTGTTCTCCATGCGATCTCCGGTGCCCATGTGGCCCTCCCTGATCTCACCGGCCCCGGCCCGCTGCCGGCGGCCTGTCCCAGGAATCATCCTCGTCGGCATCCGGCAGGGCAAGCCGTCAGAGGTGATGGATCATCCGGGTGTTGCCGAGGGTGTTGGGCTTCACGCGCGCCAGGTCGAGGAACTCGGCCACGCCCTCGTCGTGGGAGCGGAGGAGCTCGGAATAGACCTCCGGATCCACGGCGGACTGGTCCTCCATCACCTCGAAGCCGTGGCGGGTGAAGAAGTCGACCTCGAAGGTCAGGCAGAACACGCGGCTCACGCCCACGTCCCGGGCCCGGTCCAGCAACCGGTCGAGGAGCTTGTGTCCCACCCCGTGCCCGCGCCAGTCCGAGGCCGTGGCCAGGGTGCGGACCTCGGCGATGTCCTCCCAGATCACGTGCAGGGCGCCGAACCCGGCCAGTGACCCGTCCGGCGCCTCGGCCACCACGAACTCCTGGATCGACTCGTAGTAGGCCACCGCCTCCTTCTGCAGCAGGACCCGTCGTTGTGCCAGGGGCTCCACGTGGTCACGGATCGCCGGGACGTCCTGTGTCCGTGCGGGCCGGATGAGCAGCTGCGTGGGTTCCATCGGTTCAGTCTAGGACCGTGCGGCGTTCACCCGTCGGCCGTGCCCGTCACCCGGGTGCCACCGGTGCCGCGACCGGGCCGGTCGGGCGACGGACCCGGCGTGGGCCCGGACGGCGAAGGACCCGCCCCCTGTCCGGGAACGGGTCCGTGCACGTCGATGGCGACCGGGGCGGTCGGCGGGGCTCAGTTGCCCTGTTCGCCCTGCTGGTCCTCCCCCTGGCCGCCGAGGAACTTCTCCTGGGCGCCGTCCACGCCCTGGTTGCCCTGGTCACCGAGCTTGTCCCCGTGCTGCTCCTGGGCCTGGTCGATTCCCTCGTTGTTCTTGTCGCCGTGCTGGT